>JAQVVB010000019.1:13559-18253 GCA_028699215.1 Sphaerochaeta sp.
GGTGATATTAGACCAAGAGGGAGTGGAATCCCTTGATCTCTTACAGACCCGTACCTTCGGATCAAGAGCGTATGTTGATGTTGAGATTTCAGCTGAAGGAAGCCTCACGTTGGTGGATGCACATTCCATTGCAGAACGGGTACACCATGCCATCGAAATCAGTTTCCCTCAGGTCAAGCACTGCATGGTCCATGTAAATCCGTATAGGGAAATACAGACTGTAAAAAAGAACTAGAAGATGGTTGTGTATAAAACGTCTTCACTTCACCACTACCGTCGGTTCAAGGATGACTTCGCTCTTCATGGAGTTGGAAATAAGGCAATACTTTTCAGCTTTTTCCAATAGTTTGAGCCCTTTCTCTCTCAAGAGTTCATCATCTACACTAAGAGTGGGTTTGATCACTATCTTGGTCATCAGGAAACCGGCATCGGTCTTTTCCATGGTTCCCACGGCTGTCGAGGTATAGTTGATGAAAGGGAATTTGGCTTTTTCTGCAATTGATAGGAATGTAGTCATCAAACAAATCTCTGCAGACGCAGTAAACAGATGTTCAGGCGACCAGATTCCCTCATGGCCTCCTGGAAACTGGGGGGGAGTCGCCACTTCGAGGGAAGGAAGGCCTTTGCTGATAAGTGCTGCTTTACGTTGTTTCGTCCACTGGACGCTGGTTTCATAGGTATGGATATCTGACATCAATGTGCTCCTCCATGTATGTTCCAATATACTCAAAGTATGATCAGAGGGCTACCTTATACGATAAGACCATTCAACACGCCAGAAGCCTCATAGAATCCAAAGACATACATCTGATGATAATGAAGATATTCGTCTGTCTTTTCCGGGACAAACCGTAATTTTTTTGAATCATCAATTCCTAGTTTATCCCAGGTTGATGTCTGGATACTCTTTGAGAGAAGTATGCTCCCTGTATGTTCATTGAAAGTGATGAGACCTGCATCAAACAGACGATCATAGGTGGGATTGAGTATGAGACAGTTGTGACAATCAAGACGCTCTTGGTCATTTGATTCCCGCCAGGGTTTTATATGTGATGCTATCAGGAGGTTTTTTTCCGGAACATCGGTGACTGCGCACCGTTCTCCCCATAATTTCAGTGCTCCTCTTCGATATGTTTCCTGTCCGACTCTTTGTTGCACTTGGGCGACTCTGGTGGTTGCATATCGATCAGGTCTTTCCATCGACAGATAACATTCTGCATCAATCAGCCTGAATACAAACTTTGAAGGTTCTTCAAATCGGGGATAGAAACGGGCAAGCTCAAGGCGTCCTTTGTAAGTAAAAAGGGAATGGTGCCGGTTCCTATACATCAAAAACAAGACTCTTTCCTCTTTTGTAATGATTCGATCATGCCCGTGCTTGGTCTCTCCTTCCCAGAAAAGAGTGTCCTCAATGAGATGATCCTTATACTGAGTTGAATCGGAAGACTTGTTTTCAGTGACAAACAGCATGAGGAAATCCTCATCCTTCTTACCCACTACACCTTTTCTGATTGCATTGATGTCTTGGACTTCAAGAATGGGAATGAGGTTCTCGCGGCTATATTGCTCGCCTACAACAAGTGTTCTGAGCAGTTTTTCTGTACAAGGTGTGTGAGAAAGGGAAAACACCATGATTACCTCTAAAACCAGGATACATCCATATCAATGCATTTGAAAGATCAATCTCTCAAAGTTGCCTTACCTCCAGACCTTAGTCTCATCATTTGGAATATACCTAGCAAATCCAGCAGTTTATCGGCTATCATGGGAACAAGGAGAATCATTTATGGGTGATAAGAAACATGTACGTGCCGATTTCGTACCCGGACACTATCAGTTCTCTACTGACAAGGGTATTGCATTCCCCATCGGGGAGACTACACCGTATGAATATCTTCTCGGAGCTCTTTCAGGATGTCTTTTTTATACGTTTGAGGAACTTGCAGGAAAAATGCGGTTCTCTTGGGAACATATTTCCTTTGAAGTGAATGGAGAAAAGCGTGAAGAAGTCCCCACCACCCTCAAGGAAGTGCATTTAGGTATTACCGCTACAGGAGTAGACAACGAATCCAAATTCCTCAAGGCTTTTGAAACTGCTACCCGTTATTGTTCCATATACCAGACCCTGTCGCATGTAAGTGAGATGCATTGGGATGTTACGTTCATCTAGGAAGGTGACCATGAATAGGAGATACACCAACATACTGCTGTTCGAGGCCTTTGAAAATGCGCTTAAACAGCTGCTTATAGAGGACAGTGTGCTTTTCCCTTGGAAAAAGGGAAAGGCCGGCGTCGCACACTGTTTTGCTTCACATTTGTACAACAATCTGAGAACTGTCATGGGTGATGACCCATCTTCTCCTACGCTACCCCAGAACATGAAGGTGGACATCCTTGCCCCGGTCGGACCGCAAACCGTAGACATCCTGTTGCATGACAGGAACAAAACCAAGGCGATGGCCATTCTGCTTCATCAGGACTATCTGACCAAACACCAGCTGGATTTGCTTCGCAACCTGCAAAACGAAGGGTGCAACCTGGTTTTAGGTGTGGCCTTTCTCCCTCAGAAAGACTATGTGCTCATGTATCGTTCAAATGGGCAGAAGCTCGACTATTACCATTTCAGCAAGTACGACTATATATCCTCTGTGTCCATGCAAAAAGAGTTTGATGAAGAAGAAAGTTCCTTACAGCTGTCCTTAGGCATCAGGCAAAAACGCAAAAACACCAAGAAAAAAAGCGCAAGGATCACTTCTTCAGAGGATCAATGACTCGATGCCTGCCGGTCATCTTATCCACTCCCCTTTTATGGGCGTCTTCACAGCCATTCCAATCCTTATCCATGTTTTCTGATTTGTATTTCTGTGTCATCCAATAGACGTCTCGGGCTATTCGGTCAAGATTGATCAGTTGCAATTGGGTAAGGGCACGAACAAACGCAGGGTGTATTGATGATGAGAGTGTTTTAGCTGAAGTTTCCAACAATCCTTGATAATGGTGGAGACAAAATCCTTTGCCCTGGGCAAACGCTTCCTTAAAGGCATCATCCTCTCCCCAGAGATATGCTGTCGTATAGTAATACCGTTGCAATCTCTCCTGCATCGAGGTACATATCAAACATCCTTCTTCGCGTTTTTCAAACATCTCACCATATTGCGCTATTGCTTTCTTGGCTTGTCTTGAATTCTTGACTTGGAGCAGGTCGTTGAAAGTATCCTCGAGTTTCTTGCGCGTCATGGCCAGATAGGTATCGGTTATCAGAGATACGCCTTGGGGTTTGTTGGCTGCCACCAGCATCTGGAAATGTTTTGGACAGAATCCATGTTCATTGACCTGAACTCTTGTTTCCGGATTCATCACAGAACTTCCTAGATAGAACGAAATGGCATAGCGTTGGGACTCTGCCATGAGATCACAGATAAAGCATTCACTTCCACTTCGTACCCCATCCCAAACGGGAATGGTTTCCAGTTCAATTTTCATAGGCAGAGTGTAGCATGAATCGTACAATTGGTAACCATTGAAAAAAGAAGTCAGGCGGTCACTGACCAGCCTGACTTTTTATATGAAAAGACCAACGACTTATCGCTTCAACAAGTCTTCGGCCTTAGAGGCGATGGCCTCACCGGTAAAGCCAAACACCTTGGCAAGGTAATTGAGCTTTCCCACCTCACCGAACTGCTCGCCGACGTTTACAAAATCCATCGCTACAGGATTGGTCTTTACCAGATATCCAGCAATGGCCTCTCCTACTCCACCAGCATACCGGCCATTCTCACAAACAAGGATTCGTTTGCAACGCTTGGCAACCTGATCAATCAAATCATAATCAAGAGGACGAATCGTATGCAGATCAACCAGTGTAGCATTGACACCCTTCTTCTTAAGCAAGGAAACTGCCTCTTCTGCAGCATTCACCATGACTTCACCAGTTGCAAAGATACCGACATCGTCACCTTCACTAAGGACAATGCCTTTGCCCAATTCAATCTTGGTTCCTACTTCATACCGATGGGTTGCACCCTTTCTTGCTGCACGAGTATATGAACTTGTGTGCAGGTCGTAGGCTTGCCTCATCAATTCATAACAGCTTTGGGCATCACTGGGATCCAGAATGATGACACCAGGTACCTGTCTCATCAGTGCAATATCCTCAAAGGGCATGTGTGTACCCCCGTTCAGCTGTGCGGTGATGCCGGGATCGCTTCCAATGAGATGAACGACCTGATGGGCATATCCAACCGAAATGAAGAACTGGTCATAGGCTCTTCTTGATGCAAAACAGCCAAACGTATGGGCATAAGGAACCAAGCCCATTGATGAAAGACCTGCTGCTACACCAACCATGTTGGCTTCCGCAATTCCGCAGTTGAAGAATCTGTTGGGGAACACTTTGCAAAACGACCCGGAACCGATGCAACTGGAAAGGTCCGCATCAAGCATCACCACTTCTTCATGTTCTGTAGCAAGATCGTTGATGGCTGCCATCACGGCATCGCGCATATTCTCAATTGTACTGGTATCTCTCATTTCTGTACCCCCTCACGTGCATAGAGGTCTTCCACTGCCTTGGTGGCAACACTCATGTCGTACGCCATGCTATGATTTCCGGTAATATTTTCTCCTGGAATGAATCCATAAGATTTTACGGTATCCATAATGATCATGCTCGGCCTGTCAAGCACTTTCTTGGC
>JAQVVB010000234.1 GCA_028699215.1 Sphaerochaeta sp.
GAACTGCATCCCTTCCGGGGTTTTCCAGGCAGAGTAGGGAATGGCCCAGGGAGACTCCCTTGGGAACGTCCCATCAGAAGGATATACCTTGTCATCCAGAAGGGCACAATGGGCCTCTTGGTGTTCAACTGTACGGTATCCACCCTCAGCAGTAAGTCTTCTCTTCAGCTGCCTGGGAGGGCACCTGCTTGCAAGCCTCTGAAGGATGAGGTCCTCATTGAAATGCAGACGGTTTCCGTTTTCTGTTCTCCATTGTTGCTTGTCATCCCTTGCATCAAGGAACTGGATGAGCGTGGTACAGCGGACATCCTGACCGATAAGGAACGAATAATCACCCGATTCCAGAACATAAGACGACTTGGAAACCAAGTTTTCGTCATCATAGGAAAGAACTGTATCGATCCTGGAAAGTTGAAGGAATTCACAGTCCCAGAAGCCGATTTTAACTGCGAGACTGGCGAATTTGTCTCTAAAACCTATACCCTTCCATTTGTTTTGTACAAAAACAAACCAGAAAGATTGATTCTTACCCCTTTTGATATTGTAAGGGAAACCAGGATGGCAATCAATCGTAGGGATTTTATTAACAACTATTCTGATATATTGGGAACAATTGATAACGATGAGTTGCGAGTATATGTAAATGGTATGCTCGAAGATGCAGTAAAACGCTATCTGGAAAAAAGGACGGCAAAGAAAAAACCTACAGAACGGACTTTGGATAAAATTCGAATGAATGAGTTCTCCTCCCTTGCCCGTTCAAGTAAACCTATTCTCTATGATTACTATATCAGAATGCAGGAGAATAACAGTACAGAAATACTGCAGCAGGGAATGTCTGAATTTGAAAAGGCCGATGAGCTATATCTACAGAATGCAGAAAAGCTTACAAGTGGGTTGCAAGCTATTGAAGGGTTGAGCGGAAAAGTCGATTATGCACAATCTTCGGGGATAGTGTTTCTTAAGGGAATCAAGGACTTGATTGAGCGCGATGGCTATAAGGATTATCTTGCAAAAGATGAGGGCCCTGTACAGAAACAATCTGAGATTGACCAGTTTTTCAATATGGTTTTCTGTAATGTTTTTGGAAGAAGTCTCTTTGCAAAAATCAAGCCAGAAATCGAAATCAAGAAGGCTAAACTTTTCGAAGGATCCCACTATCTCAAGAATAAGGGAACAAACAATTTACTTGCTTTGCTCTGTTTGAATCCAGAAGATGAGAAATCTGTTCATGCGAGTATCGAATCAAAGAATCTTAATGGGGAAATTGGGAACTCTATTTTTTTGATTACCTGCTATTAGAGATTTCAAAAGGTGGGGCAGTAATCTGCAATCATTGCAAATTACTGCCCTGCATATACATATTGATTGTGGCTACACCCATCAAGGTCCTTTTTTACTACTTGTGAGTTTTGTAGTGGTTATGCACGGGAAGCAGATGAGAAAGAATTCACCGTGCTCTGCTCAATGAATTTGATAGAAATCTCTTCGGTAATTTCATCAAGAGCGAAGGGAGTAAGACCTCTTTATTCTCATTGAATTCCCCTATTCCTTGGAGTACAGTGATGATGTGGTACAATCAAGCATAACCAAAAAACATAGCATTGCCTTCCTTCTCATCCTGGTGATTCCTCTCTTCCTGGTTATTATCGCCAACTCCTGGTTGTTCAGGGAGGAAGCAATACAAATTGCCAAGGAACGGTCAGAAGAGGTTTCAGAGCTCTTTGCAGAGAGCCTTAACCGTGAAGTGGAGGGCTTTGCATTCTACACCTCTGCATTGCTCAATGACCTTATACTCCAAGAACATGCCAGAGTGTTTACCACAACGGACGATGATGTAGTAAGATACCAGGCCTCTCAAGGCCTTCAAGGTGCTGTCTCATGGTTCTTTCGGTTCACTACCAGTATCGGTTCGGTTTTTCTGTTCTTCGAAGATGGCACATACCTGCAGTACAGTAATGATTCTTCAAACGTTCTCACAGAGAACCTTGCCCGTTCATTAATTGAACAGGCCCCTCAGGACAGGGGTGAAGTGTACTGCTTTGATACCTTGAAAATTGCCAATAGAAGCAGACCTGTCCTCACCATGCTGGTACATGCCCCAGCTGATATTCGTACCACTACAAACCTAAAAACCATCTTGGTATCGTTTCAAGCAAGTCTCCTTACAACTGCAGCAAAAGAGAATGCGATGAATGAGTATCTGATTGGAAGGGATGGGACCATTCTCTATAGTAATGAAAGTGCTCATGTCGGCGAACCGTTCTCCCCGATACTCAATGAATATCGAGAAGATTATCTTATACTCTCCTCTGCAATCCCCAGTATCGGGTGGAATTATTATCAGGCGATTCCCTATCAATCCCTGACCCATGGGCTGGGAATCATCATGAGATATGTGTACCTTGCACTGGCAATTTCCGTTTTGCTTTTCCTCATGTATACGCGAACATTCCTTTCTTCAATCATTCGCCCCTTGCATTCGGTCATCAAGCGGATGGACAGAGTTGCAGAAGGTGATTTCTCGGTACAGGTAAGGGAGAGTGGCAGCGCAGAATTCCTGCACCTTGAGCGGACCTTCAACAGCATGGTGCAACGAATCAAGACACTCACCGACCAATTGCTGAAAAACCAGCAAGAACAAAGCCGCCTGGAATTGGAAGCCCTCAGATATCGCATGAACCCGCATTTCATTCTCAATACCCTTAATTCAATGACCATCATGGCTGGTATTGCCAAGGCGGAATCCTTGAAGAAGATGAGCAAAGCGATGACGAAAATCATGCAGCAGACACTGAAGGATGATACCACCATGTTGAGCTATGACCAGGAGAAAGAATATCTTGAGAGTTATATTTACATCAGTACAATCCGGTTTGGAAATCGATTCACCTTTACCATGCACATCGATGAAGAGCTGAAGACCTCACTGCTTCCGACCATGCTTCTCCAGCCATTGGTGGAAAACTCCATTCTGCATGGTATACGTGGCAAGCAAGGAATTGGGAGCATTGTGGTATCTGCACGATACTTCGATGGACATGTCATCTTGAAAGTGGAGGATGATGGGGTTGGGATACCGCAAGAGATGTTGGACCAGCTGTTCGAACGACCGAAAGAAGGGAAACGCGGGTTTAATCAGATTGGACTCTACGCTGTAAAGCGGAGATTGAATCTTGCGTATCCAGAAATTGGTGATCTCGTTGTTGAAAGTACGGTCGGACGAGGAACGACTGTCACCCTCACTCTTCCCTTCCTACCAGGGGTGTTGCTATGACCAACCTTCTGATCATTGATGACGAGTCGCTGATTCGTATTGCAATTCGATCCTTGGAGCAGTGGGAACAGGAAGGAATCTGTGTAATCGGAGAGGCTTCCAATGGAATCGAAGCACTCGACTTCTTACAAAAACACCCCGAGACTGATATTGCCATCGTGGATGTGGACATGCCCATTCTCAATGGCTTGGAGTTCGCTGAACGTGTACAAGAGGAACAAATCCCTATCCAAATGATTTTCCTCAGCTCATTTGACTCCTTTGCCTACGCCAGAAGAGCCTTCATCGCAGGTGCCCATGATTACATCCTGAAAACCGAGCTGGATGAGGGAAGACTCCTCACTCTCATAAAGAGCATTCAACAATCATCAGAACAGACTGAAACCGAACAACCAGTTTCTCTCCGTATGAGAACTGCTTTACATGACTATTTTGGGGGAAGTTCATCAGAAATTCCCTTTTCACTCGCTTTTCCTGTGACCTTGGTCCTCTTGCGTCCTGCTGATGAATCATTGGTCTCCAAGCGATATGCAGATAATCCTGAATCAATCATGCGTCTCACCGTTGACCTTCTCAGGCAGTGTTGTATTGGGGTGCAAGGTATGTACTACTGTATGGATCTCAGCATCAGCCGATATGTACTGCTCCTTCCTTCTACCCTTGACAGCAAGCCCCTTGTTGGGGAGTTTTTGAGGAGTAGTACGATCTACCTTGACCTTCTGTTTGACTACAAGGTGTCTGGTTCGCTGGATTCTTGGGAACAGGTGAAAGAGGCATATATCAAGTTGGACGGTATGTACGCTCCCATGAGCAGGATGGTGGTGAGAGCAAGACGCTATATCCAAGAACATTTTGCTGAAGTTGATCTCAATCTCTCGAGAATTGCCTATGCTGTGGAAATCAGCAAGAACCACCTGAGTTGGGAATTCAGTAAAGAGACCGGGCAAAGCCTTTCGTCCTATATTTCTCAGGTTCGTATCGAACATGCAATACCTCTGTTGGAACAAACAAACTTGATGACCTATGAGATTGCTGAGACTGTTGGCTTCAAGAATGTCGAAACCTTCGCCCGAATGTTCAAGAAAATTACCGGGAAGACACCGAGAAATTTTTCTTGAGCGTCCGTCTCTCCTCCATGATACTCGGAAGAACCGTCAAGAAATCGGTAAAACCGTCATGTACAGATTGCAAATTCAGACTGAGACTGAATATGTAGAAACTATGTAATGTTTTGTAAGGAGGATTTCATGTACAGAAAAATTGGTCTGTTTGCGTTGATGCTCATCTTGGCCACAAC
>JAQVVB010000235.1 GCA_028699215.1 Sphaerochaeta sp.
CGATCTCGTACCCGAAATCTGAAGCGAATGGGCATTCCCGTCATAGGTAGTTGAACTACCGGTGAAGCTGATCCCACTCATATCATACGTAGCTTTATCAATGGTCGAGGTTGAAGAGCTGCTGATGGATCCTTGCCAATTGTCTCCCCCTGCAGTCACCTGTACCGTGATGACCGATCCAATGTCAAAGGATCCCAAGGTATAAGTCGCCTCGGTTGCCCCACTTATGGCGACTCCTCCTCGCTTCCATTGGTAGGTGGGATTTCCTGCATCATTCAAGTTGGTGTTCGCCGTCAAGGTCTCACCATATTTAGTGGTACCTGAAATCGATACTGTTCCTGTCATAGTTGCCCTGGTGATATCAGATGAAGATAGACTCTCTATGCTTCCTTGATAGTTGCCTCCACCTGCAGTCACTGTTACTGAAATGGATGCTCCAATGTCAGCTGAACCCAAGGTATAGGTGAGACCGGTCGCCCCTTCTATTGCTACTCCTGATCGTTTCCATTGGTAGGTGGGAGTCCCTGCATTGGTCAGGTTGGTGTTCGCAGTCAAAACATCCCCATACTCGGTCGTACCAGTGATGTCTACGCTCCCTTCCATGGAGGCCTTGTCGATGGTAAGAATGGCACTCTTGTCTGCTATCATCTCATAATTGGTACTGTCACCGGTAAAACGTGCAGTTACACTGTAGTTACCTACATTGGTATTTGCATTGTCGATATACGCAACAGTGACTCCAGCAGGCAGGGTGCCTGAAATCTGAAGGGATTGTACATTTCCATCATACACCTTTTCAGTATTGCTGAAGCTGATCGTGCTCATGTCGTAGGTTGCCTTGGTGATGTTCGCTGTCTTGCTCACATCATCGTTGATCAGGTAATTGCCTGCATCAGCACCACTGAGCGTGTAGGTGATGGTAACGGGTTTCCCTGTTCCTGCATCTGTGTTGGAGTAGGATGCACTGGCCTCTGCTGTCACTTCATCCCCTGACACCTTGCCAACCAACGCTCCATTATCAGTGATCGAAACAGTAGGGAGGCCGTCATAAACCTTGGAAGATACGATATCCGTCCCTGAAACGGTAAGCTCTTTCTGTAAGATGGTTCCCGTCACCTGTACATCGACCGGCTTGATATAATTGCCTGCATCAGCTCCACCAAGCGTATAGGTGACTGTAATGGTCTTCCCTATCCCTGCATGCTTGTCTGCATAGGTAGCCGTACCGGTGAATATCACTTCGTCCGTTCCCTGAATCCCGATCAAATCACCTGTAGTTACACTCCCCTCGATTGCAACATTTCCGTCATAGGTCCTGCTGGTAGTCAGAGAAGGAGCGGTGGCCGTCAGCTGAATCGGTACATAGGCAGGAACAGTGAGCGTGATCGGCTCACTTGCATCAAACCCATGAGCTGGAGCATATCGAATAAGATAGGTCCCCGTAGCAAGAACGGTATCACTCTCCGTGCAGGTAACATACGCAACATCATCACCGGATGAAGCAAGCTTGTATTCCATTTGCGCTGTCGTACCTGCCATCTTGCCGTCTGTGCTGTCGTAGCGGGTGGGAGAAGTCAAGGTGAACGATGTCGGGTCGGGAGCTGGCTGGGTGAAGACGACCAACAGAGTGGTGTCCACAACCTGCCCTTCCTTGAGTTCAACCACCTGCGTGCCGACACCAATCTGGGTGTTTCCACTGTCAAAGGCCTTGGCCGTGAGGGTCCATAGACCACTCTTCACCGAAGACAAGTCAACCCTGAGGGTATCAGGGACAGCAGGGGTAAGCGTCACGCTGCTGTTTGCAAGTGTTCCCTCCAGGGTATAGGAAGCAACAGAAACCTCATGGTTATCCAATTCGATGCTAAGGGAGATATTCCCCAGTTGTTCCATCATGTCGCTGCAACCGACAAAACCAAGCAAGACTGCTGCAAGGGTGAGCAGAGGCAGGATATATTTCATATTGATTTTTTTCATGACAACCCCCTAGAAATTGAAGCGAAGGCCGCTCTGGCAGCCGAACATGGTCCCGATGTGGCCATTCTCGAAGAAAAGGACCCCCAAGGGAGATAAGAACAGTTCGTATCTGCTCCCAAGCGCGTACGACAGGTTCACAGAAAGGCGGACCTGTTGATCAGCGTACACCTCCAAGGTATTCACCCCGTCTTGGTCCAAGTCTGCATCGAGAAGATGGAACAAAACCCCATACCCTATCTCAGGGGTGAGTTTCACCTTGTCACTCAGTGATATCCTGTATCCCATTCCCACTGATGCGTGGATTGCCTGCATGGTATCGACCCAGTCGGTCGCAGAGGGACCGCTGCTGTAGGCAGCTTCACCGTAGGCAATGAGTTTTTCCTGGTTGCCCAAAGAAAAATTCAGCTTGAGTCCTGCACCGAGCACATAGGAGTAATAGGTCATACTCTTGCCAAGGGGATACAGGCCATACAGCTTCACATCCAGTGAATCGATAAGACCTGTCTTTTCTGCTGATGCAAAAAACACGCTCCATGCGTTTGCATTTGCATCATACCGGTAGGTGTACGTGTCGCTCCATCTGATGTTGTCTTTTGACTGCTGGACATAAAGCATGTCCTTTGAGGCATTGAAATCCTCGAGGGCTAGCACTGGATTGGAAATATCGGATTGTGTCCAAACCTCGCTCATTTGGGGGTTTGTCTGGTAACGAAACGTCCTTATAGTTTCTGAGGTCGGCTTGATTTGGATGTAGAGGGTCTTGTTCAATCCCTGTTCATATGTTTTTTCATCAAGAGAAACATTCCATGTATTCTTATCAGTATCGTATCGATAGATGTAGGTGTCGCTCCATTTGATGTTGTCTTTTGACTGCTGGACGTACAATGCATCCTTGGAGCTGTCAAAACCCTCGAGGACAAGCACTGGACTGGAAATATCGGTTTCTATCCAAGCATCGCTTATCTGGAAGCCTGTCTGGTAACGAAAAGTCTTCACTGTTTCCGAGGTCGGCTTGATCAGAATGCGCAAGGGACTTTCTGCTGCAAAGCCATGCACGGCAGACACACAGAGAAACAGACCGACAAACACCCATTTCTGTAAACGAGAAATCATCATCATACCCCCAAATATGAGTGTTACAACCATATGTCAACACTCAGTTCAGTACGTATTGAAGGGGTAGATTTTTAAAAAAAGAACGATTTCTCTTAAACGACCAAATTTTATACTTAAAAAAATACATGAGGCCTGTATCAGATGAGTAGCCGCACTCTGAACAGACCGTTTTCAACATGGTACAGCAACTCTGCATTATGTTTGGTGGCAAATGCAGTGATGCTTTTTGTCCCTACTCCATGACCGACTTGAGTGGTGACAGGAAGTCCGCTTTGATCCAATGTCACGGTATCGATACAAGGATTTGAGATTTCAAGCAACAATCGGCCAACCTGTAAACAGGAAAAATGGATGTACTTTTCGTTTTCTTCCGGCAAGCGAAGAACACCATGAATGGCATTTTCAAAAAGATTGGACACAACCAAGGCCAATTCCAAGGAATCTATTTTCACATCCATAGGAATCACTGAATTGATTTTTGTTTGTATTCCCTTCTGATTGGCCATGTCTACGTAGTAGTTTATTACAGCATTAACCGCTTTATTGTCACAGTAGCTTCTACTTGTGCTTTGTTTCACTGCATTCTGCTTACGAAGACAAGTCATGGCTTCTTCCATCTCCCCTTGTTCCAACAGGCCTAAAAGCATACTGTTGAAATGACGCCGGTCATGGGATGCAAGACTATGTTGATACACCACCTCATCCATAAGATGCAATTTTTCTGCCATCGTTGAAGCTGCTTGGGATAAAAGCACCGTATCATTCTGAATCTTCAGGTTCTCAGTTTCCAAGGCATACACTGCTGTGATCTTTTTCAAGGAGAAAAAGACGGTGCCATACGCTGCTAAGGTGAGGGTTATCAGAAGAAAGAGAGGCCACATTGCAGTGTTCAAAGTGCCCACAATATCATCGGTGACATAAAAATAATAGGCGAAGTTCAGAAAAATGCATACAACCAACCCTAAGAATACCGGCCAATTGTTGACGATGGGTTTATAGAGAGGCAATAAAACCTTTTTAAACAGCAGGATGACGACAACATAGAGCAGAAAGCGGAAAACCGTATAGGCATACCGGGGTGCTGGGAAAAAATTACCCAGATGGTAGCTGAGGATAATGATGATCATGGAAATATTGATGGCTGTCAGAAAGTTGAAACACCACTGCATGAAACTGGATCTGGTCAGTGGCTTGAGTGCAAAACCAAGTACAACAAACATCACCACGTCAAAACGAGACAACGCAGTGAGATCTCCTATCTGGTAAAACTGAATCGCACTGAAAATGTCCAAGGCAAATACAAGGATAGCAATCAAAATAGTGCTTCTACGGCCAAATCTGGGCTTTGCCAAGGTAAATAGGAGAATCACATTCATGAAAGCAGAGACGCCACCGCGGAGAATATTACTCATCATGTCCAGCATCATGAATTTCTTGTCTCCATCAGGTAGTTCATGTA
>JAQVVB010000236.1 GCA_028699215.1 Sphaerochaeta sp.
CCCCTGATCAGGATTTCATCAGAAGGAACAGGGAGAAGTGCACTTTGGCAATAGGTGACAGCCTTCTGATCACCCATCGTCTCTATACGCCACCGCTTGAACAACGGACAAAGACCTTACAGGACCAGAGTAAGAATCTAATGATTTCACAAGAGAGCCGTATTCTATCCTTGTATGTACAAGCAGCACGCTTCAAGACCCAACCTGACAGTCTGGAACAGGTACAACCTTCTCTCACTGATCTAAAGGAAATTGCAAAACTTTGGGTTGAGGTCATGCTCTATTGCGAAAATAACAGAACCGGCAAAAATTGGAAACGGGCAGAAGAATATCAACAGGACCATTTCCTTCGGGAACCGGAACAGCACACACCAAAGAATCTTCTCAGGAATCTTGGTAAAAACCTTAAGCAAGGAAGACTCTCCCTACGCTATCCTAGGGAAAAACTCTATGGACAGCTTGCCGTCTTGCTTGAGAATCCCAAGCCAGAAGAAGATGCTTGGAGAAAAGAAGCTGATTCGTTTCTTGCTGCCTGGTATGGTTGCAACTAACTACTATTACGCTCCGGTAAACAGACGTTTGATATATTTGCCGAACAGAACAGCATTATACGAACGACTTTCCTTCACACGATAGTACATCTCACATGCAAAGAGCATCTGATCATCTGGATACTCCTCATAGAGTATGTCTGCCTCTGCGATAAGGCCCGGTATTGACTGTAGGTAGAGTTGTTGCCAATCCTGTGAGAGATGCCCATACTCTTCCAAACTTTTATAGGGAATGCCAAAGAACCTTGAGCGTTTGGCAACCACCAGATACAGGCCGGGGATCAGATGCCAAAGCAGGTGTTTCCATAGGTTACCTGAGGTTTGCAAGCGGGTTTTAAAGGTTGTCAGCTCTTGGGTCCGTATTTTGGAGGAAGACGTATGTTGGGGGATGGGCACAACTGTTTGGCGTACCTTTTCCCTTGCGACAAGAGCCAATACCACCAATAGGGGAAGAGTCAGGATGAGCAACACCAATGCCAAGAATCGGGAGCCGATCGAGACAGGGACTACATCAGGACTCTCTTCAGAGCTTTCCACCGCTGTTACCAGCATTTCATCTGTGGCACGGTAGACTGCAGCTAACCGGGCATTGAGTATTCTGTTCTGGTTTACAATGCAACCATTCACATCAAGATTCTGCCCTACAAAACTACCACCCAAAATCGATGAGTCCTTAATGAAACTGTTGTTTCCAATGATACAGCCATTTCCTATCTCAACATTGGGTCCAATGATAGCGCCATCGTCAATGCGGACTTGAGAACCAAGGTATACAGGAGCTACCAGCGTACAGCTCGAAGGGATTTTCGTACCAGGACCGGTCCATATCCCGACCCTATACTCCTTACCAAACACCACCAGTTCTTTACCTTCTCGGGAAAGAACTTTCTGAATACTTTCCAGGTATTCACTGGCTGATACAACATTGATAGCCTCAACTTGTTTGATTTGCAATTCTGATTCAAGGGAAGCGAGGGTGCAGACTCTCCAGCGTGTATCTTGTCCTGAGGATGTGGCGAAGCTTTGCTCGAGAGCGAGGTCCTCCTGTGTAATAAAGGGCAGGTATTCCTCATTGCAAAAGAGAAATGGCTCTTGCTGTAGATCATGAACCAGGCGTGACGCAACCCTTGTTTTGTCCTTAAGGAGATGATAGGAGAGTTTCACGCCCCATCGTTCACCATCACCAATGAATTCTTCCACCTCATCTGCAAATCTTGAAAGATATATCTCCCACTCCCGAATTCCCAGCCGCTCTATATATTCCAGGATATGTTGGATAAGGGGTTTTCCCATCAGGGGGAGAAAACAAGAGGAATAGCTAAAGGAATCGTCTTGGACTGCAAGATGAGACATCCTGGTAAAATCAAATACAGCTTTCATGCTTCCTGCCTTTCTTTTCTCTGTTCTCGTCGTATTGTTTCAATTCGCCACATAAATTTAATATTTCCGATGATGTACCGTCTCCACATGCGCCTAGGCTCCATCATCAGGCGCCAGACCCATTCTATTCCCACCTTACGCATCCAAACAGGAGAACGGGAGATTGTCCCTGAATAGAAATCAAACAGACCTCCAACGCCCATCACCACCTTTACTGTAAGTTTTGCAAGGTGAGTGTGAAGCCACAGTTCCTGTCTGGGAACACCCATTGCCACCAAAAGTATATCAGCCTTGGATGCATTGATCTCCTCCAGTACTCCTTGGGTTTGTTCCTCAGTGAAAAAACCGTCATGAAAACCTGCAATGATATCCCCTTGGACATATTCATTCGCCCATTGGGTGCTCTTTTGGGCAACACCAGGCTTCCCCCCAAGCAGGTAGAGCTTTTTGCTTGTCCTCTTGCATTCACTGCAGAGCAGGGGGAACAGATCAGTGCCATTGACATTGTCCACGATGGGATGGCCTAGTTTGGCTCCAGCTTTACGAATTCCCGTGCCATCAGCAAATACGGCTTTGCAGTGTTGCAACACGGAGAGGTATGCACGATCCTTTGCTGCTACGTTGATACAATGGGCATTCACAAAGTGCATCTCAGAAGCATCGGGCCCTTGTAGAGAAGTCCATATCATTGCTAAGGCTCGTTGCTTTGTAACGTTTGCTATGGGGATATCAATCAGGTAAAAGATGTCGTCCTTTTTCAGGGAATCCATATCAATACGCTCCTTTCCCAGTCAATACAGCAGGAATGGTCTTCAGTATTAGTTTGAGATCCAACAAAAATCCATGGCTCTCTATATACAAGACATCAAGTTCGACCTGTTGCTTGAATCCAATATCAGACCTTCCACTGACCTGCCAGATACCTGTAAGACCAGGGGTAACCTCAAGGCGACGTCGATCTTCCTGGGTATAGAGCGCCACTTCCCGTGGCACAGGAGGTCGAGGTCCTACAATGGACATGTCGCCTATGAGTACACACCAGAGCTGGGGCAGCTCATCAATGCTGAACCTTCGAATAAACCCCCCTATCTTGGTGATCCGGGGATCTTTCTTCATCTTAAAGGTTATGTCTCCTTTGCGCTCAGCTTGATCGAGCAACGTATCCTTCAGTTTATCAGCGTTGATGACCATTGACCGAAACTTCGGAAAAGGAAAAGGTTTGCCCTGTTTTCCTATTCGTGTCTGCACATAAATGACTGGACCTCCATCAGTAAGCTTGATAAGTAAGGCAACAATTGCAAATAAGGGGGAGAGCAAGAGCAAAGCTACCAAAGTGACCATGATATCCAATAACCGTTTAAGGAACAGCGTTGTCTGGATAACGAAGGTCCAAAGCTTTTTCTTGATCTTTGCCTTCCTGGTCTGACTTGAGGGATTGCGATATTGGTGCAGCATCTCATCGACCCTGGCCTTGCGTTCATCACTAGACATCTTCTTGGGTGTTTTTTGAGAATCGGTACGTACAACATACCGGGCGACACTTACGACAGCTTCGGCGCTCTCTTCATCAGAGTTGATGAAAATATCTGCATATTGACGGGTTTTGGACACTTCTGCCTCGATATGCTCAGAAGTTGCTTGCAGAATCTTTTTCACTTCTTCAGAAAGGGTGGAACCGCGTAAGCTCTCTTTTTTATTGGTAAGCTTGGAACTTTGCAAAGCGGATGTAACGATATCAAGCTCATCCGCATCAACGTAGATACGCAACGTCGAGAGTTTTCGCATGCTCTCCAACGACAACAGGTTGTCCCCATAGACTATCAGGTATTCCTCTGGAAAAGCCTCAAGTATTGTTTGTATTTCCGCAATCCCAAGTTTTTGCATATCAGAAAGATTTTTAGCATTGGGAAAGAGTGAATGACAGCTTAAGACCTTCCCTTTCTGCAATCGATCGGATAAGGCTTGGGCTACCTCTTGGTCCCGAGCCAGTACGGGACCTGCTATGGAAATAAGAGAACGTTGCATAGTCTTCATTATTTCTCTCCTTCCTTGTCAATTCGCGAAAAGATTTCCAAGGTTTCCTGGACAGTCCTATCCCAAGAGAATTTTTGTGCCCAAGCGACTCCTTTTGTAGCTAACACTTTTCTTTTTTTCTCATCACTTAGCACTGCTACAATTGCCTCTTTCATTGCTACTGGATCGTCGGGATCAAAATGAGGAGAAAGGGAACCGCTTACCTCAGGAAGAGAAGCGGCATCGGAAGTGATGACCGGAACCCCACAGGACATGGCTTCAAGTACGGGAAGCCCAAATCCTTCAAAATAGGAAGGGAGCACAAAGAGTGCGGCACCTCTATACAGGTTGGGAACATCTTCAGTAGCAACAAAACCCAGGAATTTGATGGAAGATGCATACCTGGAAGCATTGGCAACTGCGTGAATCTCTTCAGAACGTTCCTTGTCTGGACCAGGCAAAACCAAAGAATAGGCTTTATCAGCTCCATCCTGAAAAAGTTCAAATGCCTTGATGAGGTTCACATGATTCTTCCCTGGGTGCTCCAATCGGGAGATATAGAGCAAATAGGG
>JAQVVB010000237.1 GCA_028699215.1 Sphaerochaeta sp.
GCACTGAATATGTATTTGGATATTCTCAAGCGAGGAGAATCCATCCTTTCTCCTTGGGACCGTTCTTCTTTGTATAGTGGAATTGGGATCGCTTGCTATAAACTAAAGGATTTTACCAATGCGAAAGGCTATCTTGCTGCAGCAAAGGCCATGTACCCTTTCGATGCACTCCTGGATGAATATATTGCATTGCTGGAGAAAGAACTGTGATATTATTTGCTTCGCTGATCAGCATACTGGGTCTCTGGGCGACTCTCCTCTCCTTCTCCAATCGGAGATATATGGAGCGGCTTAAAAAAGAGACACCTCAGGTAGAAGATATTTTGGTTACCATCGCCATTCCTGCCCGCAATGAGGAAGCAAACATTGTTCGCTGCGTGTCCTCATTGATGCAACAAAGCTACAAACATATTGAAATCTTGGTATTGGATGACAACTCTACGGATGCAACAGCCAAGCTGGTAGAGGAACTCGCCCTTACTGACACAAGGATTCATCTGTTGAAGGGAAAACCACTTCAAGATGGTTGGAGAGGAAAGCTTTATGGAATGCAACAGCTCTTTGAAGAGAGCAAGGGAAAATACATTCTCTACACCGATGCTGATACCCTCCATTCCCCTGACAGTGTACAGTACGGGCTGAATATCATAGAACATGAGCATGCATCTATGCTCAGCGGATATCCCAAACAGACAGGAAACAAGAAACTGGTGCAGATTTTAGTCAGTGCAATGGTCTTCAACACCGCCCTCTACCTTCCTTTGCGTTTGCAAAGAAAGCTTCAATGGCCGGGGTTTGCCATGGCAATCGGACAATATATGTTGCTCAAACGTTCAGCACTTGAAGAAATTGGAGGTTTCACTTCCATGCCAAATGTCATCTGTGATGATGTAGCGCTTGCAAGAATGTGTGCAAGAACCGGCCATACACAAATCTTTGCCGACATGAAACAGGTGGTTTCCTGCGAGATGTTCAAGACCTTTCAAGCAGGCTTCAGTGGTCTCGAGCGAAGCGTCACAGGAGTCATCAAGCAGAACCCCTTCATGTTTTTATTCATTCTTCTCGTTGTAGTCGTTTTGATAAGCTGTGCCCTTGCGCCTTTGATCACCATTGGATTGGGAATTGCCGCTCTCTTTGAAAGCAACCTGACAGTACCTTTTTTCTTAACCCTGGTAGGTACGTTTTTGCTGTTCTCTGCATGGGCATTTACTGCTCATTACCATGGGTTTCCCAAATATGTCGCGTTTTCAGGGCCCTTGACCTTCGTTTTTGTGGTTCTTTTGTATCTCCATGGGTATTATTTACAGGTCACAGGCAAGGGTTTTATATGGAAAGATCGGATTATTTTGTAAAAATACCACATTTGAAGCGTTTATTACAGGTTTTTCCCTTGCAAGACGGGAAAACCATGCTAGAATAGGTTAACCTAGATCAATGGAGGATTCCATGACAATTCACGAGCAAATCGTTGCGCAGTATGAAACCTACCTTGCAGAGAACCAGAAGTTCACTGAGAAAGGTATAAAGGTGTCGGCAGCTAGAGCCCGTAAGGCACTGGCCGAAATCGCTAAACTCAGTAAAGAAAGAAGAAAAGAAATCCAGGAAGAGAAAGCTGAATAGCTTTCTTGTTTTATGGATAGGGCGTCCTGCTAAAGGGACGCCTTATTTATATATAGACTAAACCATGAAAACCCTTCCCAACATACTCACCATACTCCGCATTCCCCTCTCCTTATCCTTGGTGCTTCTCAAAGATCATCCGTATCTTTTTTCTTTTTGCTATCTGCTTTGCATCACGACCGACTTTTTGGATGGTTACCTTGCACGTCGCTTCTCTTGTTCCTCTTCTTATGGAGCAAAACTGGACAGCATCGCCGATGGATTCTTCTTTGCAGTCTTGTTCCTGTTGCTGTTTCGTTACACAGATCTATTCAAGGATACCCTGACACGACATCTGTTTCTTGGAGTTGTATTCTTTCGTATCATCAACCTAGCATTCACCTATAAGAAATTCCATCAATTCGGCATGCTTCACACATGGGCTAACAAAACAACCGGGTTGCTTTCAATCCTTGCTTTTCCCCTATATATACTTGAAATCTGCAACAGATCATGGATCATCGCAATTATATGCGTTGCGTTTTTCTCCACCATAGAAGAGTTTGTCTTACTGTTTCGATTGAAAACATATGATCCAGATGAAAAGGGTCTCTTCTTCTAAAGAAATACAGGCACCTACCCAGAAGGGCAAGTGCCTGCAATGATTACGTTTTATTTGTTATAGGAAAGACTTCAGCAAGGCAATGTGCTTTTCACCTTTGGCTATCTTTTCTTCAAACTCGGCTTTCTTGCCTTGTTCTTTCTCGATGGCTTCAGCTTTTGCATTGTTGATGAACTTCTCATTGGAGAGTTTCTTCAAAACACCTTCCAGACTCTGCATGTTCTTCTTACAGTCTGTTTCGAGTTTTCCAATCTCCTTTTCCAAATCGATGGCTTCACGAACAAAAACAAATCCTTCATACCCGGTTCCTGCAATGGGGAAAGCTCCCTGTACATCAACAGTCCCTTCGAGATCGATGACCAGATCAGAAGCACCGACAAAGGAAGCGATCAGAGATTTTTCCTCTTCAAAGAAGGATCCAGACACAAAGTCCTTGTCTCCCTTGATGACGGCTCTGATTTTCTTCTCTACAGGAATGCCCAACTCGCTTCGAACAGAGCGAAGAAGCGTCACCGCTTCCTGCATTCTTGAAACGACAAGTGCCTCATGCGCATGACTGCGATCCTCTTGATACACAGGATATGAACTTGTGATCAACTGATCATCAACGTTGGGAAGCTTCTGGTATATTTCTTCTGTGATGAAACTCATGAAAGGATGCATCAAGCGCATCGATTCTGCAAGCAAATCGAGCAACAAGGTAACCACCTTGTCCTTCTTGCCAGGCTCATCACTGTATAGCCCCTGTTTGGCACTCTCAACATACCAATCGCAAAAATCATTCCAGAAAAAGTCATAGACAGCTTGGGCTCCATCGTTGAACTTATAGTTCTCCATGGCGACTTTCACTTTCAAAGAGGCTTCATTGAGTTGATGGTATATCCACATATCCATGGTGGTCTTTTCAACAGAAGCTACATCAAGCAGATTGGCACCTTCCAAATTCATGAGCAAGAACCGAGCTGCATTCCAGACCTTGTTGGCAAATCGGGACCCCAATTTGAAGGACTCCATATCGATGAGGATATCCTGTCCTTGGGTGGCCATATAGCTCAAGGTGAACTTCATTGCATCGGCACCATATTGCTCGACGACCTCAAGAGGATCGATTCCATTTCCTAGGCTCTTGGACATCTTCCTGCCCTGCTTATCGCGAACGAGACCGGTGATGTAAATGTCCTTGAATGGAACCTCTCCAAGAAATTCCAAAGAGGCCATGATCATGCGGGAAACCCAGAAGAAAATGATATCGTACCCGGTGACCAGTGTGCTGGTAGGGAAATACGTTTTCAAATCCTCAGTTTTTTCGGGCCAACCAAGGGTACTGAAAGGCCACAGCCAAGAGCTGAACCACGTATCAAGAACATCAGTCTCCTGATCGAGGTGACTTGATCCACATTTTGGACAAACCGTTGGATCTTGACGTGCCACGATGAGTTCTCCGCAGTCAGCACACTGCCAAACGGGAATCCTGTGTCCCCACCAGAGTTGACGGCTGATACACCAGTCATGGATGTTTTCAAGCCAATGGGAATAGGTGTTCTCCCAGCGTTTGGGATAGAAGGTTATCTCACCGTTTTTCCAAGCCTGGAGAGCTTTGTCAGCCATACCCTGCATCTTCACAAACCACTGCGTGGAAAGATACGGCTCGATGACCGAATGGCAGCGATAGCAATGACCGACATCGTGGTTGTGAGCGACTTCCTTTACCAAGACTCCCAGTTCCTTCAAATCTTCAACCACCAGCTTTCGGGCTTCTACAGCAGGAATGTTTCGATATTTCTCAGGACAGTTGTCATTCAGCGTTCCATCGGGATTCAACACATTGATGGTTTCAAGATCATGTCTTTTCCCACACTGATAGTCATTGGGGTCATGGGCAGGGGTAATCTTCACCATACCGGTACCGAAGGCCAGATCAACGAAATCATCGGTGATGATGGGGATCTTTCGGTCAGTGAGAGGCAGATCCAACATTTTCCCTACAATTTCCGTATACCGTTCATCAGCAGGATTTACAGCAACTGCAACGTCACCGAACATCGTTTCAGGACGGGTAGTCGCGACTGTGATGTACCCGCTGCCATCGCTATAAGGATAGCGAATATCATACAGATTTCCACTCAATTCCTTATATTCAACTTCGTCGTCGGCAAGTGCTGTTCCGCACTTGGGACAATAGTTGACCAAGTATTCGCCTTTGTATACAAGTCCACGTTCATAGAGGGTGACAAAACTCTCCCGTACCGCTTGACTCAATCCTTCATCCATGGTGAAACGTTCATGTTC
>JAQVVB010000238.1 GCA_028699215.1 Sphaerochaeta sp.
ATACTTCATTGGTGAATGAGACACGACAGCATTTTGTGTTTTCAAGAACCCTCGAACTACCTGACAAGCATATCTATTCGTTGTTGATAGGAAGAGAAGACTATGAATTTTTCATGCCTCTTACTGGTTTCATAATCATGGGGAGCATTTTTTTCTTTCTCTCAATCCTTTCTTTTTTGACTATCCGATCGATCAACAACTCGATTAAAAACCTGGAAAAAGGGACAAAGCGTATTGCTGATGGGGATTTGGATACTCCCATTGTCATTAAGGGGGATGATACCTTTGTTTCTCTTGCCAATTCTTTCGAAATCATGCGTCAGAAAGTGAAAGAAGAGCAGGATAGGCAAATGCGGTTCTTCATGGGGGTATCCCATGATTTGAAAACTCCGCTTTCCTCGATCACCGGCTATGCTGAAGCTTTGCTCGATGGTATGGCTTGTGACTCGCAAGCCCAGGAAAAATATCTGCACATCATCCATGCGAAGGGAAAACTGCTCGAACAAAGGATTTCCCGCCTGATAGAATATATGAAATTGTCAAACAATGCCTTTCGAGAAGCACTCCAAGAGAGAACGCTTGTTCCCTTCTTGAGAGATTTCGTCGACCTGTAGCAAGATGCAGCTGCCTTACAGAATTATGCATTCGAGGCTGACATAGCAATTGATGAAGATGTCTGTATTGCCTTTGATCCTGAATTGCTCTCTCGTGCTATGGAAAATCTACTTCAAAACTGCATCCGCTATGGACTTCTCTCAAAACCCATTCACATGTTTTGTAAATATTCTGATGAAGGCATTTGCCTAGGGTTTTCCAATTATTATCTACAACCTTTAAGCTCCCAGCTCTCTCAACACATGTTTGAACCCTTCTTTCGTGGTGACCAAGCCAGAAAAGGAGAGGGTACGGGACTGGGTCTTGCTTCGGTAAGATCCATTGTTGAGGGGCATGGATGGGAAGTCCGAGGGTATTCCAAGATTGATGAAGAAACGACCATCTTTGAAATCTTGATTCCTTTATATACAACACGAAATTGCTAACACAGGCCTTATGATTGCAGTTATATAGAGGATTGCTATCTATTGAGTTCACCGACGGTTTCCTGCCCTTGACCGGAGTAAAAACGGCCAAGTAATGGAGAAAAAACCTACAGGTCTCATTTTTCTACTTCTAATAATCGATGAATGGCATTCCACAAACCAAAACAACAGCGGACGCCAATCCTGATGGTTATGATGGAGAACCTCCATGATTTGCATCTGTTTCCATCTGCGCGGTCTTGGATGAAAACAATTCTTGCAGAGTTATCGTGGTATGGTGAAAGTTAAAAAAATTACCTCACCTTCAATTAGATGTTTTCTATGTCTTCTTCTGATTCAACAAAATTAATAAGAGGAAGTAAAAGTACAGGAAGGTTAGAATATGCCGTTAACTGAGAAAGAATAGACCTATCATAAGAAAGAAGAATAGCTGGTGCATTAAATTTTAATAAAGCTTCAACCTGCTCTTTAGAAACAGAATCTTCCCAACAGAATTCTCCTTCATGAGCAATAGTTGCTTTCATAGGAGCGTCTTTTGGATTTGTGTTAGAGAATATTTTTACAGTGAACATAACATGAGCATGATTAGCATTGAGATGAGTAATTTTTCTAGTTCCAATAATTTCAAGAGGAATTGGACCTGTTATTGATTTATATTCAGTGTTTAATTCATAATTGACCGATAATAATCTTTGTTTAACTAATTGAAAACTACTTTTTTTCATATCTAGGCAGCCCATGAAAGCAAAATCATTTCTGTTGAAGTAATCCAGCTACTTGATAGGTGATTATCCTTAGTCTGATGATCACAAATACTTACTTCTTCCATTTTGACTAAATCTTCCTCTCCGATCAAATCCCCAATTATTTTGAAAGATTCATCAGAATAATAATCAGACTGAATATATTCGCGTGCAGCAGCAAGATGTTCTGGTTCAAAAGTCTCATAAGTCTCTGGCGTCATCTCTTTCATCATAGCTATTATGTTATTTAAAGCTGAAAGTACATCTTTATTCATTTTTAATTTCACTCCTTGATAAAATTGCCTTACCATCTCTTACAGAATAAATAATTTTCACATCACTAACCAACCTGGTCCCTTCAAAAAATTTATGATTATCAGAATTTCGATATTGGCCTATTCCTTTAACCACAGGACACTCCATATCAGGAAAACGCTCAATTATATAATCTATTCGCTGTCCAAGTTTCAAACGCCTGTCTACTGTGCGATCCAAAAAATAAATTGATTCCCATACTCGTTCCATTGTATTAAGTATTTCGAAGTCTGTTAAGTCCAGCACCATCTCACAATCGATATATGCTTTAATAATGGCTAAGTGTTTGCGACTAGAAATCTCATTTTTCCTGATTTTTTCATTTGCCCAATATTCTGCATTCGAAATATTGTCCCAAAAATATAATCCTTTTCCTAACCAATGGGTATCATCAGAAGCACAAAAGATACCTTCCAGCATTTTATTGCACTTTTCTTTTGAATTTGCATGAAAACCAATCGCAATAGGCTTTGGTGCTTCAAGATCCCCTTCCATTAATAATCCCCTTACTCAACCATGTATCCAAAAACTATTTCATAATAGCATAAAATCACCAATAGTGATTATTAATTTGTTTGAATCCTAGAATTAATAAAATCTACGATTAATCAGGAAGAGCTGAAATCAGGCAAGTTTCAACCATCATAATCCATTTTGCCCTTCATTATGAAATGGAAAAGGTTGCTTTACTAAGCTTAATACTCATAATAATATGCAATCATAGAATGTGATAAATTGCATACTATGTAAAAAATAACACTGTGGTATACGTTAAGCAGAACCAAATTGGTCCCATTAAGGCAACCAGTTCTAACCTTTGGAATTGGTTGCTTCTTTATTCACCTATAGTCAGATTTGAATCTTTTGGGGCAGTACAAGGGGCAAGGAAGAAACGACCATCTTTGAAATCTTGATTCCTTACCATGCATAAACCATCCTAAATGTTATTAGTGCTATCTTTAGACTTCCTTGGTGCAGTGCCTCTGTACTCTCAAGAAGCAATAACGTATGATACGCAACGGACAGACCATCCATGAATAATCAAGCTAAACAAGTAGCATAAAAGGATCAAGCTCATATGTCGTTTATCTCTTTGGGAATCTCAGAATCTCTTATCACTGCTTTAGAGCGAGAACAAATAACTACACCGTACCCTATTCAAACAGAAGTAATTCCAGCGGTATTAAGTAATAAGGATATTCTTGGCATTGCCAAGACAGGATCAGGAAAAACCCTCAGCTATGTACTGCCTATTCTCATGCATTTACAAAAGAAGGAAATTCTGAAAAACAGGCCTGTCCAGGTACTGGTAATGGTTCCCACCAGAGAGCTTGCTGCTCAAGTCCATTCCGTATTTTCCAAGTATATTCATAAAGCGGGATTAGCTATGAAGACTCTTGCTGTCTTTGGGGGAACTGCAATCAACCCTCAGATGATGGCAATGAGCAATGTAAGCATTCTCGTTGCTACCCCCGGTAGATTGTTGGAACTGGTTTCTTTGCATGCAGTTCATTTGTCTTCTGTGGAAATTGTGGTTCTTGATGAAGCGGACAAAATGCTGACCGCTGGTTTTGAAAATGAAATGGACCAGATTTTCGCGATGCTTCCTAAGCACCGTCAGAATCTGCTTTTTTCGGCAACCTTGAATGATCAGATCCAGGCCCTGGAAAGAGTGCTCTTGCATGATCCTTTGGTGATAAAAATCGAAGAGGAAGAAGATTCATTGGATCTAATCAAGCAGAGTGCTTATTTTATTGCAGAAGAAAAAAAAGGACCGCTCTTACGCTATCTCATCAAGAGTCAGGATATGAAACAAGTACTGGTCTTTACCTCTTCTGTAGCAAGAGCTGACAGGGTAGTAGAAAAATTACAAAAAAATGGTATCGATGCCGAGTCAATTCATAGTAAAAAAAGTCAGGGAGCGAGAACCGACCTGCTCAGGGATTTCAAGCAGGGCTACCTAAGGGTGTTGGTTACAACTGATCTGTTAGCCCGAGGGATTGATATTGAATCCCTTCCTTTTGTCATAAACTATGAGTTGCCCCGTTCTCCAATTATCTTTGTCCACAGAATAGGAAGGACTGGCCGAGCAGGAAATTTCGGGCAAGCCATTACCCTTGTAAGTCCTTCAGAAGAAGCGCATTTCAAAGTGATAGAAAAGAAAATGAAGACCAGAGTTCCAAGGGTACTTTGGAAGGGTACTGATTTGGTACAATGTTAAGCGCTGATAGCAAAATGCTGAAAAGTGTTGGCGACTCAGTCCGACGAGGTGTTTTGCATGCTTCTTTCTTTTGTCAGACCATGAACATTGTTGGGAGCACCATGGTGAAACCCGGTACAAACGTAACCAATAATAAGACCAGAACCATGGCAGGCCATAAGACCATCA
>JAQVVB010000020.1 GCA_028699215.1 Sphaerochaeta sp.
GGTGAAAAGTTCGGTATGCCCATCACCAGTGAGATTGTAAATCCCGGTGATGTCGATATGATGGCCAAGTACATCGATATGTTTCAAATCGGTGCGAGAAACATGCAGAATTTCGAATTGTTGAAGGCAGTGGGAAAAACCGGTATGCCGGTGTTGCTCAAGCGGGGTCTCTGTGCAACCATTGAAGAGTGGTTGATGGCAGCAGAATACCTGATGGCCAGTGGGACCGACCAGATTGTTCTCTGTGAACGAGGTATCAGAACCTATGAGCGGGCAACCCGCAACACCCTCGACTGTAGTGCCATTCCCATTATCCAGAAAATGACTCATCTTCCCATCATTGGAGATCCCAGCCATGCTACCGGTCTCAGAGACATGGTCAGCCCCATGAGTCTCGCCCTTATCGCAAGCGGTGCCTCTGGCCTGATCGTTGAAGTCCACAACTGTCCTGAAAAGGCTCTCAGTGATGGTCCTCAGTCTTTGTTCCCTTCCCAGTTTGAAAAATTGATGCGTGACTTGCAAGCCCTTGCTCCTGTAGTTGGAAAATCTTTAGAGAGGATTCCCCGGTATCTTCCAAAGTCACTGGAAAGCAAGAGTGTTGTCTCTTCAGATCCCAAGAATCTTCTTGTTGCCTTCCAAGGTGAGCGAGGAGCATACAGTGAATTGGCTATCCGCAGGGTGTTTGATGAAAACACCGCTGTTCTGCCGTGCAAGACTTTTTCAGATGTCTTTGAAGCAGTGATGACAGGCAGTGTTGCCTATGGAGTCATTCCTGTAGAAAACACCTTAGGAGGAACCATCTACGAGAATTTGGACCTTCTTGATAGACATCCAGGAGTGCAGGTGGTTGGAGAGCAGCAGATCAGGATCATGCACAATCTCATAACCCTTCCAGGTGCCAAGAAAGAGAACATAAGGAAAATCTACTCCCACCCCCAAGGGTTGGCCCAATGCGCAGACTTCATCACCAATGAGATGCCGTATGCTGAAGCAGTTCCTTTCTTTGATACTGCAGGGGCGGTTGGATATGTCAAAGACTCTCAGGATTTGACGAAGGCGGCTATAGCCGGCGCTCCTGCTGCCAAGGTGTATGACATGGAAGTCATGTGTACTGGAATTGAAAGCAATCCCCGCAACTATACACGGTTCTATGTCATTTGCCGTGAAGAGCGGTCTGAAACGTTCCGTTCTGCTGCTCCAGTCAATCGTGCATCACTCAAGTTCAGCGTCAAAGATCGTCCGGGTACGTTGTTTGAAGCGTTGCTCATTCTTACCAAGCATGGGTTGAACATGAAAAAACTGGAGTCTCGTCCTATTCCAGGGAAGCCCTGGGAGTACTCGTTCTTTGTAGAAACCGAACTGGGGGATGAAGGTGCCTTTGAGGTTGCCCTAGACGAACTGAAACTCTGTTGTGCTTCAGTTCGTGTATTGGGAACCTATACCGCAGCCATTTAGTACCATGGGAGAACTTCATTCCTTCACGCAAACAAGGTTGGTGATGGGCGTTCTCTCTACAGATGAGACGTTGCACGAGGAGCTCTTTGCTTCACTCGGGCAACGTTTCGGTCCCATTCTCGAAATCAGCGAAAAAGTACCTTTTGTATATACCCATTATTATGATCATGAAATGGGGGGGTCTCCCGTACGTTTCTTTCTTGTCTTTGAAAGACTCGTCGATCCTGAAACCTTATCAGACATCAAACTGAAGACAAATCAACTGGAAGACCAGTTTCGAGGTGTGCATGGGGGGAGAAGGATCAATCTTGATCCAGGTATGCTCAGTGCCGCAAACTTCATTCTCGCCACCACTAAAAATCGTGCACAACGCATTCCCCTTGAAAAGGGGATCTATGCAGAACTGACCCTTATGTACTTTGATCATGAGTTTCAGATACTTCCCTGGACCTATGCAGATTATAAAAGCGATGAATTCCGTTCGTTGTTCAAGCGATACAGAAACGACTATATTAAGTTCCTTAAAAGCAGAATAGACACCTAAGATACGTATATATCCTCAATTGCAAGCCATCAATGAAGCAAAGAGGGCTTTGTGACAACTTAAGATGAATGCATGGAAAACTTTATCTTGTTTCACTTCTCATTATATTTTCTCTGTTATTTTTTGGATGTTCAGAGAACCCTCTGCAAATGCGAGAAGTGGAAATTTCCTTTTTGGAGAAACATCCTTGGGAAGCTGCAAACCATGAAAGCATGTGGTACACCCTTGTTTGGATTGATGCAAAGGGAAACCTCGTTCAACGTCACATGATACGAGGAGACCGGAAGGTTACGCTTTGTGTTCCTCGATCTCAGACGACAGTGTTCTGTGCATATCCATTGGGACTTTTCCATCCTTTTGGGGGTGCATGCACTCCAACAGGAACCAACAAGGTGATGCTTTCGCAAAAGCAAGGAGTGGTAAGCAGCATGTTGCTGGATGCCTATCATCTTGGGCCTGAGGCCGTCATGAGGGTCAACTACGCGTTTCTCGAACAACAGGTCGAAAATCTTGCAGGTGATGTTTCCTGTCTCGATACGGCAAGCATGTCGAAGGATCTGCTCAATGGAGCACTCTGTTATGATTCTTTCAAAATACATGCACCTCTTGATCTTTCCGTTACCGATATCCCTGACGGATATTGGGTTGCCGAACGGGAACAGGACCCTTCTTTTTGGAGTTATTATGATCATGAGGGAGTGATGCTTGAACTTGGAGGCGGGATGCACTGCTTTTGGAACAGAGAGTCATCCCTGTTGTTGAAAATCTATGTTGATCTCAAAGAAAGGACCTCGTTCACATCCTTGCAGAACGGTCCACTCTTCTAGTCCTCCGACTTCCCTTTTCTTTGGTAAAAAGGTAGAGTTTTGTATATGGAATCATTGCGAGAATTGTTTAGAATTGGGTATGGACCCTCTAGTAGTCATACAATGGGACCGCGTTTTTCGGCCTCCCATTTCCTTACTCTTTGTCCTGATGCAGTCTTTTATGAAGCTGAACTTTATGGAAGTCTTGCTGCAACAGGAAAGGGCCATTTGACCGATAAAGCAATCCGTGAGGTATTTTCTCATGCTGACAAACCGGTTGAGATCATTTGGTTTCCTGAGATCGAGAAACCTTTTCATCCGAATGCTCTGAAGATCAAAGGCTTTGATGAGCAAAAGCAACTTGTAAAAGAACAAGTTTATTATAGTGTTGGTGGTGGACGAGTTGTGGTGGAAGGCGAGGACAATGCATCCTCCAAAGACGTCTATCCTAAAGAATACAGCAGGATGCGTCAGATTTTGGATTATTGCAATGAAGAAGGTATGCAGCTCTGGGAATTTGCATTGCAGTACGAAGGAGACGGCATTCTTGAATATATCAGTGAAGTGTGGGATGTCATGTCCCAGGCAGTGGAGACAGGAATCAATGCTGAAGGTGTCTTGCCTGGAGGCTTGAAGCTAGCCAGAAAAGCCAGCCAATACAACTCAAAAGCGGGAGATTTTACCGGAGCTTTGGGAAATACAGCTCTTGCCCTAAGCTATGCCCTTGCTGTATCCGAGGAGAATGCTGGAGGGGGACAAATCGTCACAGCTCCAACCTGTGGTAGCTGTGGAGTCCTTCCTGGGGTTCTCTACTACTTGTCGAAGCATTATAAGTTTCCACGGATCAAGATATTAAGGGCCCTTCTGACCGCAGGCATCATCGGCAATGTGGTGAAAACCAATGGCTCCATAAGTGGGGCTGAAGTTGGGTGCCAAGGAGAGGTCGGTGTAGCCTGCGCTATGGCAGGGGGAGCGGCCACCCAGCTTTTGGGTGGCACGATCAATCAGATTGAATATGCTGCAGAAATGGGTTTGGAACACCATCTTGGCTTGACCTGCGATCCCATGAGGGGATTGGTTCAGATTCCCTGCATCGAACGCAATGCCCTTGCCGCAATGCGTTCTCTTGACCACTGTACGTATGCATTGATGGGAGATGGGAGGCATAAGGTGTCGTTCGATAGTGTCATCGAGGTCATGATGGAGACGGGACAGGCGCTTCCTTCCCTCTATAGGGAAACTTCGCGAGGTGGTTTGGCCAAGGTTCTAAGCTGATGATGTGTCATAGGAAGGTAAGATAAAACTTCCTGAATTGTTTATATCTTGATAAAATACCACTTTGCCGTTATTAGTAATTAATATCTATTTATGTAATAAGATAAGTAATAAAATGAAAAGAAATCCCTGAGATCACATACCGTGGAATGTTTTGGGTTGTTAAATAAATGTTTCTATAAGTTATATTAAAAACAACAAATCATGATAACTATTGACCTAAGTTGCATGGGTGTTGTACTGTTTCCACTAGGTATGCAATGGAGTAAGAAATCATATTTCTGTCATGATAAGGACTCAGTAAGACTTTCATGGAAACCCATGATAAGATTGCTGTGTATCCTTTGTGTATATCTATTTTTTCCTATAAGTGCACTTTATTCAGCAATCGTTTTATATACTCCTGATACTGAGGTCACATTCAAAGTCACTGATTGCCAAAATGCTCAGCAAAACACCAACAATCCATTGTTTTGTCTTTGTGAAATCAACATGCTTGCCAAGCATGTTGGGTATGGGAGAGTGTTTGTTTCCCATACTCCACTATCACATGGGAAAAAAATAATACCGTATCGTTTGGAGTATGAGTATAAGAAAGGATTTCGAGTCGTAAGCGAAAAAGGGTTTTTCTATACGGCAAATCCTGATAGACCTGTAGCAATCGTCATTGCAAAGCTCTGGGTGGAACTCAGTTTTCCTCTTCTTGAAGAAGAAAAGGAAGACTTGGTGAGCAATGTGTATTTCAATCTGGTTTTGGAAAAATAGAAAAAGAAAAAGAAGAAGGAGGCAGAATGCCTCCTTCTTGTAATGTCTATCTGATTACGATGTTCACCAGCTTATCAGGAACTACAATCTCTTTTACGATGGTCTTTCCTTCCAGCCATGCAATGATTTTTGCATCTTGCTTTGCAAGGGCAAGAACGTCTTCTTTGGATGTTCCCTTCGCGATGGTCGTTTTGGAACGGACTTTTCCATTGATCTGGAAGACCATTTCAATCTCACTATCGATCGTCAGGTTCTCATCGTAGGTCGGCCAGGCTACATTTGCCAAGGTGGGTTCATGTCCTGAACGTTCCCACAACTCTTCACTGAGGTGAGGAACATACGGGCCTAACAGTTTGATCAATGTTTCTCCGACTACACGGGGAAGAGTTTCTTCCTTGTAGAGTTCATTGACCAGAACCATCATTTGGCTGATGCCTGTATTGAAATTCAGCGTATCGGTGTCGTGGGTAACTTTTTTGATGGTTTTATGCAGTGTCTTGAGCAACTCAACTGAAGGCTCTTCTTCACTGAGAGTTCTCTCCTCAAAGAGTCTCCAGACACGGTCCAAGAAACGATAAACCCCACTCAGCCCTGTTGTGGACCAAGGTTTGGAGACTTCCAAGGGGCCCATGAACATCTCATACATACGCATGGAGTCGGCACCAAATTCATTGATGATCTCATCAGGATTGATGACATTCTTCAAGCTTTTCGACATTTTTGCGACAACTCGTTCAAGCTCTTCCCCTGTTTCTCGTTCGATGAACAGATCCGGGCTCTTTTCGTCCACCATATCGGTAGGAACCAAACTTTTGTCTTTTCTCTGGAAAGCAAACGAAGTGATCATTCCTTGGTTAATCAGTTTTTGGAAAGGTTCACGGGTGGAGACCATGCCTAAATCATAGAGTACTTCATGCCAGAATCGGGCATAGAGCAAGTGAAGGACTGCATGCTCAGCTCCACCGACGTACAAATCGACCGGCATCCAATACTGTTCTTTTTCTTTGGAGACAAACCTTTCAGAATTGTGGGGATCGAGATAGCGCAGGTAGTACCAGCAGGAACCCGCCCATTGTGGCATGGTATTGGTTTCTCGTTTTGCAGGACCGCCGCAGACGGGGCAGGTGGTGTTCACCCATTCCTCGATTTTGGCAAGGGGGCTTTCACCTGTTCCACTGGGTTCATAGGAGGTAACCTCCGGAAGGGTGAGGGGAAGTTGTTCTTCCTTGAGCGCAACGGTTCCACAGGATGGACAGTGCACCAAAGGAATGGGCTCTCCCCAATAGCGCTGGCGGCTGAATACCCAGTCACGAAGTTTGTAGTTCGTGGATTTGGTTCCTAATTTCTTTTCTTCCAGCCAAGCGAGCATCTTTGCAATGCCGTCTTCCTTGTTCAGACCGTCGAGGAAATCACTGTTTACGTGTTCTCCATCTTCAGTCCAGGCTTGAGTCTGAACATCGATTTCGCTTTTAAGGACTTCAATGATGGGAAGATTGAATTTTTTGGCAAATTCCCAGTCTCTGGTGTCGTGGGCAGGAACTGCCATGATGGCTCCTGTACCATAACTGATCAGTACGTAGTCGGCGATCCAGATGGGGATTCTCTTGTTGTTGACAGGGTTGATGGCATAACTGCCTGAAAACACTCCGGTCTTGTCTTTTGCAAGATCGGTTCTTTCCAGATCGCTTTTGTGAGCAGAGGCATTCAGATACGCTTCAACCTCGGCCTTTTTGTCTTCAGTAGTGAGTTTTGAAACCAAGGGATGTTCTGGGGCGACAACCATGTAGGTTGCTCCAAAAAGGGTATCACAGCGTGTTGTATAGACTTCAAGCTGCTCATCAAGGTTTTCCAACTTGAAGAATACTGAAGCTCCTTCGCTACGTCCAATCCAGTTTCGTTGCATGAGCTTAACGGATTCAGGCCAGTCGAGGGTGTCGAGGTCAGCGAGCAGTTTATCAGCATATTCGGTGATTTTCAGTACCCATTGACGAATGTTCTTGCGTACGACAGCTGTGCCGCAGCGTTCACATTTGCCATCTTTGACCTCTTCATTGGCAAGACCGGTTTTGCACTGATTGCACCAATTGATCGGAGTATGGGACTCATATGCAAGCCCTTTATTGAAGAGCTGGATGAAGATCCATTGGGTCCATCGATAGTACTCGCTGCTATGGGTGGAGACTTCTCGGTTCCAGTCATAACAGAAGCCCAGGCTTTTGATCTGCTTGCGGAAGTTTTCAATGTTTTTTTCCGTAGTGGATTTGGGATGGGTACCGGTTTTTATGGCATAGTTTTCCGCAGGCAGACCAAAGGAGTCGAACCCCATCGGATGCAGTACATTGTACCCATTCATCCTTAGGTAGCGACAATAGATGTCGGTGGCGGTATACCCTTCAGGATGTCCTACATGGAGGCCTGCCCCGGAGGGATAGGGAAACATATCCAAAACGTACTTTCTTTTCTCGAAAGGTACACTCTCATCTTCTGTTACTGCAAAAGTCTGGTTGTCTTCCCAGTATTTTTGCCATTTGGTCTCAATTTCATGGAAGGGGTATTTGCTCATGTGAGCAATAATACCTTTGCAACTATCTTCAGTCAACGCTAATTCCCCTACTATTTAGAGGGTTGCATCATCGACTGCAGGAGAAAACTCCACTTCTTCCATCCTGTTTCCCTTCATCGAGATGATTCTGAAGGTTCCCAGTCGTGATTGCAGTACATCTCCTTCATGGGGAATGTCTCCTGTCAGGTCCATCAGATAGGCAGCCACCGTGCTGGTTTTCGACCCGGTATTGGTATAGGGCAAGGAGAGTTCGTCAACCAATTGAAGAAAGGAAGTGTCTGCCATGACCAGATAGGTGCCGGGTTGTTGTTCTCTCTCGACAATCCTATCGGGATACCGTCGTTCGTGCTCGTCATAGAGCTCACCAAACAACTGTTCCGCAACGTCTTCCATGGTGACTACTCCACTGAAACCACCATATTCATCCAGTACAATTGCTTGTTGGAGTTTGCTTTTCTTGAAGAGGTAGAAAATATCATCAAGGTGCATCTGTTCAGGCACAAAGACAGGTTTTCGAATGATTGAAGCAATACTTGCGTCCAGCTTCTTTTCCAACTGCGCTTTGAGGATATCACGAACCAAGACAATGCCTATGATATCTTCTATATTTTTATGGAAAATAGGAATACGTGAATATCCAGATTGTACGATGGAGGGAAAGGCCTGACGAATTGTAAATTCATCGCTGATACAGAAAACGTCAGTTCGGTGGGTCATGATGGTCTTGACCTGGGTTTCACTGAAATGGATTGCTCTCTGCATCAGATCTGACTCATACTGGTCCACCAGCCCTACATTTTCAGCCGCATCCACCATATGCATCACGCCTTCTGTGGTGATGGTAGGTTCAATTGAGGATGAAAACAGTCTCGTGATCAGGTGTGAAATGTTCCTCAACAACCAAATGACGGGATAGAGAATGATGGTGAGAAAACGGATGGGATAAGCCATGAACGTGGCTATCTTGGTATTGTGGCTTAATGCTATCTGTTTGGGGGTGATTTCTCCAAACACAAGGATCACCAAGGTCAAAAGCCCTGTTGCATATCCCACAGCTTTACTGGAGAACATTTCAATGGCATAGGTGGTGACCAATGAGGATACAGAAAGGTTTACGACATTGTTTCCTACCAGGACTGTCGTAATCAAGACATCCCGTTTCTGGCAGAGCGCATATGCTAATCGTGCACTATGAGTTTTCTTGTTTTCCAGTGTTTTCAGCTGGATGAAAGAGAGGGAGGTGTAGGCGGTTTCTGTTGCTGAGAAGACAGCAGAGAATACAAGCAAAACGAAAATAGCTATCAGTTGTGCATTCATATGCACTCCAAAGCTGAATGAAAACAAAACGGGTGTTCGCATGAGCACCCTAAACTAGGTAACGGGTCATCCATAATGGACTTATTATAACCATACAAAGTGTGTTGCATCAAGTGTAACTAATGAATAAGCCTCTATGGATCAATATATCAGCAAAAAGACCAATACTGCGATAAGTGCTGCAAGAGAGGTTATCACAGAGATTTTTCCTCCTCGAACCAATCTTCTGGCATTGAACCCACAAAAAGGATAGAAAAAGAACAAGGTGTCGAGGATCAGCAAAGGCAGACCAAACCATAGGGCTTTGCTTTGCACAAGAAGCAAACAGATCAAAGCCAGAGATACTTGCCCGCTTCTTGCCATCAAAGCAAGCGTACCTGTTTCTTCTTCCAGTTTCCATGCATGTCCTTGTAGGTAGAGATTTCCCGGGACAGGAAACGGAACTCCTAGGATACCGGAGAACAACAAGGCGGTTATCCAGGCAGTATCCCATGCCCTATATACCACATGTTTGCCTTGCACCTGTGCGCTAATGAGCATGGATACAGTTCTTGTACCGAGAAACAATGTTGGGGTAAGAAGCAAGAAGAACCTTTGGTTTCTTATCAGAAAGGAGAAGTTTGCCAAGTCGAACGAAAAACCAAGCAATGAGAGAAGATTCCATCCTTTCAGACAAACGAAAAAGAGAAGCGTATTGCCGATTATTGTCAGGATGAACGCCGTGAGATTGGTGCTTGCAGGTTTTCTTGTATCGTTTGTCAGGCTTTTATGGTAGAGAAAGTAGCCCATATCAAAAAATCGTGAAGCATGGTGGTATACCTTGCATGTTCCCAGTTTGAAAAGCTTTATTTGCTCGGATAATCCAAGGATGGAAAACCCTCTATTACAAAGTTGCTTGAACGAGGCCGGATTATCTCCTTCCACGCAAGCTGAAATCTCATTGCAACCTTCTTGCTTGAGAAAGGTTTGACCTGCATCGATGAGCTTTCCCGCCAGTTGTTGTCCACGATGGTTTTCATCGGTATAGAGCCAACCGATATACCCCATTTTGACATGTTTGTTCACTTGATAGATATCAAGATTTATGCCTGCAACCACCTTGTTGTCATACAGAGCAACCAAGGTTGATTCTGGATGGAGATAAAAGATGGATTCCAGACTTGGCTCAAATACAGAGCGCATGAGATGCTTGGCTTCTTCGATTTGGTCTGTTTCAATCAATGCGATCCGATACTCATTCATGTCTTCTCTCCAAGAGGGCAGACCATTTCCTCTTGAGTTGTAAAGAGGGAGAATCCAAGTCGATGAAACAGATTGTTGAGTGGAGCATAGGATGCATCTACATTGGTGATTTGAATGTTTGGGGATATGCACTGATTGGCAGCTTCTATGATGGCCTCTTTTGCAATTCCTCTGTTACGAAAATTAGGTTCAATGTATATCTGGGCTATCGAACCGTTGATTGGGTTAAAACACAAGACGCCACAACGGGTGTTTTCATAGAAGATGTCCCAGAGGGGAAATACTCCTGTCGCCATGGAATCCGTGGAGTTTTGCCAACTAGGAAGGCACTCCCCCTGAGGTATGGAAAAATGGTGTTGTGCCCTAAGTTCCACCTTTGTGTTTGCTCTTAGTTTTTCAACCGGTGTTGAGTAACAATGTAGATGCCGTTTTGTGGTAAACCCTGCTTTTTCATAGAGGGTTTTTGCTCGAAGATTATCACTGAGGACTTCTAAGATCCACGTATCCAAGCCAAGGTCAACAAGTGTTTCTTTTGTTGCTTGAATAAGATCGTGGGCGTAGCCCTTTTTTCTGTATTCAGGGATGATTCCTGTTCCGCAGTCATAGGAGGCATTGTTTCTTCTTGCATTAAGAATAAAACCGACCAATCGGCCTTCATCGAACAAGCCGATCGAACAAGCAGGAGAATACCCATTCTTATGCAGGTTGGTTTCCATCTGGCTTTCACTCATCACAGTATTGATCTGATAATCCGAAAAGGCTTTGTTGAAGGTTTCACACAGGGTTTTCAATGCAATGTCTTCAAGAGTTTGTATCACCACCATTGTTTTCTTTTGAACCATCCTGTCATCAGCACTGCGACCAGTATGCAGCAAAAAAGCATGACATAGAAGCCCCAAAACGAATTGGTGAAGGGCATATGGAGAAAGTTCATGCCATACAAACCTGTGATGAATGTAAGCGGGATGAAAATAGTCGAGATGATGGTAAGCACCTTCATGATTTTGTTCATCCTCATATCCAGACTGGATAGGTACACTTCCATGACCCCTGTAACCGTATCGCGGAGCATCTCACACTCTTCACTGAGCCATATGGCATGGTCGTAGGCATCGCGAAGTAAAAATTGTGTGGGTTTGTCGAGGGTGATTGATTCGTTTCTCAGGAGATTGGTCAGGATATCCTTCAAAGGAAGGGTCATCCTTCTAAGGTGAAGAATTCTACGCTTATGGGTATAGATTTCGGGAGCGGTACTCTTTTCTGGCGTGTTGACCACCAATTCTTCCAAAGCCTCCGTCTTTGCTTCCAATTCGTCAGCACGTACAAGATATTGGTCGATCACCCGGTCGATTAAGGCATGAAAGAGAAGGTGGGGACTGGCACTACGTAGTTTTACCCCTTCTCCGACAAGGTGTTTTACAACTGGTTCGAAGGTGTCACTCTGATGTTCGCTGATGGAAAGGATCCAGTTGGTCCCGATGAACAGGCTGAGTTGTTCTTCTGGTTTTCTTTCAGTGTCCAGGATGCGCATGGTAAGGGAGAAGTAGGAGTCATAGTAGTCGATCTTCATTCGCTGGTCAGTGGAGAAAACGTCCTCAAGACTTAAGTTGGAAAGAGAGAATTCCTTTGCAACGGTGACGATTTTTTTAATGTCTTGGAGACCGGAAATATGAATCCATCGTTTCATCTCTGTTTCTTTAGGGGTGTATCCAGATTCGACAGTGCATGCATCCTGATCGTACCAATAGGTCTTGATCAGGGTCTCTTCACATTCGGTATCTCCTACATAGACTAAAGCGCCTGGCCTCATTCCCTCCTTTTTCTTGTGGAGGAGTGAAAAGGTTTTCCCGTTTTCCATGTGTCCTTCTCCTTGTAGTATCCTGCTCATACTAATAGCTTAACGTACGTAAAGTTCAATGACAACCGATAATTGCTTTGCTTTTGCCATTGAAGAGGAAATCTGGTATAATACGCAGTCATGGCACAAAATACCTACGATGAATCAAAAATTCAAACGCTGAGTGCGTTGGAACATATTCGCAAGCGTCCTGGCATGTATATAGGTCGGTTGGGGAATGGAACCCATGTTGACGACGGCATATACATTCTCCTGAAGGAAGTAATAGACAATAGCATTGACGAATTCATCATGGGATTCGGCAATAAGGTCATTATTCGTGTCAAGGATAAAACTGTTTCGGTAAGAGATTTTGGTCGCGGAATTCCTTTGGGAAAAGTAGTCGATTGTGTATCGATCATCAACACCGGGGCAAAATACAGCGATGATGTCTTCCAGTTCTCTGTAGGACTCAATGGTGTTGGTACCAAAGCTGTGAATGCACTCTCCTCTTCCTTTACCGTCACTGCCTACCGAGATGGTAAGTTTGCATCTGCTGTCTTTGAAAAAGGGGTGTTGAAAGGACAGGACAAAGGCTCGTGCCCTGAGGGGGATGGAACCTTGGTAACGTTTGTTCCTGATTCCGAACTGTTTGGTGACTACTCCTATAATGAAGATTTTCTCATTTCCCGTATCTGGAGTTATGCATATCTGAATACCGGGCTTTCCTTGGATTTCAACAACAAGATATATAAGTCGGCACATGGGTTGCTTGATCTCTTGGACAAAGAAGTCGGCAGTGAAGGGATGTATACGACGATTCACTTTCAGGGAAAGCAGTTGGAATTCGCCTTCACCCATCTTCCTGGGTCCTATGGGGAGAATTACTTTTCCTATGTAAATGGTCAACATACCAACGATGGAGGTACTCACCAGAGTGCTTTCAAAGAGGGCATTCTGAAGGGTATCAATGAGTTTTTCAAGAAAAACTGGGCTCCCCAGGATGTTCGGGACGGTATCATCGGGGCTATAGCCATCAAGGTCAAAGACCCTGTATTTGAATCTCAGACCAAAAACAAGTTGAGCAATACGGAAATCCGTACTTGGATAGTCTCGGAAGTCAGAGACGCCATCGTCGATTTCCTTTTGAAGAATCCTGAGGATGCTTCGAGGATCAACCAAAAGATCATCAACAATGAAACGTTGAGAAAAGAGCTCAATGAAGTCAAGAAAGGTGCAAGGGACTCAGCAAAAAAGGTCTCTTTGAATATTCCCAAGCTCAAGGATTGCAAGTACCACCTGGGTCAGAGTGCTGCTCATCAGGATGAGTGCGAACGTTCTGTCATTTTTCTTACCGAGGGAGATTCTGCTTCAGGAACCATTACAAAGACACGGGATGTCATGACCCAGGCGGTATTCAGCCTGAGGGGAAAAATCGTCAACGTATATGGGAAGAAACGAACTGAAATCTATAAGAATGCTGAGCTCTACAATATGATGGTTGCTCTGGGTATCGAAAATGGGGTGGAGGGGCTCCGATATGGTAAGGTCATCATCGCAACCGATGCTGATAATGACGGATTCCATATCAGGAATCTGTTGATGACCTATTTTCTTACCTATTTTGAGGATCTGGTACTTGCCAGTCGGCTTTATATTCTTGAAACTCCACTGTTTAGAGTGAGGAACAAGCAACAGACCGTCTATTGTTATTCGGAAAAGCAACGTGATAATGCTGTCATGCAGATCAAGGGTAGTGAAGTGACCCGATTCAAAGGCCTTGGAGAGATAGATCCCTCGGAGTTCGGTCAGTTCATTGGTGAAGAAATTCGACTTGTCCCTGTTTCCATTCCAGGAATGAACGAGATGCATAAGACCCTTGAGTTCTATATGGGGAGCAACACACCTGAACGAAGGGATTTCATTATGGAGAACCTTATCTGATGACGCAGGCACAAACAGTTTTTAGAGAAAATTTCCTCGAGTATGCTTCCTATGTTATCAAGGAACGCGCCATCCCGGATTTGATGGATGGTTTCAAACCGGTCCAGAGACGTATCATCCATACGCTTTTTGAGATGGATGACGGGAAGTTCCATAAAGTGGCCAATGTCGTTGGTTGGGCCATGAGATATCATCCCCATGGTGATTCGTCCATCTATGAAGCGTTGGTCAATCTAGCCAACTGCGATTTGTTCATCGAACGACAGGGAAATTTTGGTAACTTCATGACTGGAGACAGTGCTGCAGCTGCCAGGTACATCGAATGCCGTCTGCTTCCGTTTGCCAAAAAGGTGCTGTACAATCCTGAGCTCACCCAGTTTGTTGAGTCCTATGATGGAAGAAATACCGAGCCGGTGTTCTTTCCTGCAAAAATACCGGTGGTTCTCATCCAAGGGGTAAGCGGTATTGCCGTTGGTATGAGTACCTACATTCTTCCGCATAATGCCTTTGAAGTGCTTGATGCCATGGCCGCAAGACTCAAAGGTGAGAGTTTTCAGCTTTTCCCTGATTTCCCCGGTGGGGGAATCGTCGATGTGAAGAATTATGAGGATGGGCGGGGTTCAGTTTCAATACGGGCCAAGTTGAACACTTCCGATCCCAAGAAGATCACCATTGAAGAGTTACCTTATGGGACTACCAGTGAAATGATGATCCACTCTGTTGAGGATGCAGCCAAAAAAGGCAAGTTGAAAATTAGTTCCATCAACGATTATACGTCCGATAAAGTAAATATTGAGATCAATCTGGCACGCAATACCTATGCACAGGACATCGTTGATGCTTTGTATGCGTATACTGCTTGTGAGACCAAGCTCTCGGTCAACCCGTTGGTCATCAAGGATAATTTCCCAACGATCCTAGGGATTTCAGAGATCTTGGAGTTTCATGCCGATCATCTGCTTGTAGTCCTCAAAGCGGAATTGGAGTTGGAAAAAGGACACTTGCTTGACAAACTGCATGCCAAAACCTTGGAGCGAATCTTTATTGAAGAACGTATTTATAAACGAATTGAACAGAAAAAAAGTGCTGAAGAAGTAAACAAAGCAGTCATTTCTGGGTTCAAACCGTTTACAGAGAAGCTTCTCAGACCCTTGGTGGATGATGATGTTGAGCGGTTGCTCAAGATTCCCATCAGACGAATCAGTCTTTTTGACATTGAGAAGAACAGAGATGAGATTGATGGTATCAATGCAGATTTGCAAGAAATTGAGAAAAAACTTGCTAATCTGGTGGGGTATGCGCTTTCCTATCTGGGTGAATTGAAGAAAATGCTTGGGAAAGAAGAGCATAAGCGAAAGACTACGGTCAAAAGCTTTGAGCTCATCGCCATCAAGGAGGTAGCTGAACGTAACCTTCCACTCAAGTATGATGCAACCAATGGTCACCTGGGATATGGTATAAAAACTGGCGAAACGCTGTTTGACGTCAGTTCCTTTGACCGGGTTTTGATCATCAGAAAGGATGGGACGTATCAAATCATTGATGCTCCTGAGAAGGAGTTTGTGGGAAAGGGAATGCTCTACTGCGGGTTTGCAGACAAAAAGACGCTTTCCAGTATCGTCTTCACGGTGTTGTACCAGGAAAAGACCTACAAATATCTTTTTCTCAAGCGTTGCCAAATCACCAGTTTTACATTAAAGAAAGTATATTCCTTGATTCCTGAAGGTAATTTCAAATTGGTTAAGCTCTCTACGCTTACCAATGCGGAATTGATGGTGGTATATAAACCAAAACCAGGATTGAGGATTCTTGAGGAGAAATTCTATTTCTCTGATTATCTGATAAAAAACGTCAAGGCCAATGGCGTTCGGATTGTGGTCAAGGACATCGCCTCCCTCAAGCTTCGTGGGGTGAAGGAGATTGTGCATCAAAAACAAGAAGAGCCTACTTTGTTTGATGATGACGAAAAGGAGTCATGATGGATATACGAGAGAGAATTCTCTATGAGGATAACCACCTGCTTGTCATCAACAAGTTGTGTGGGGAGTTGGTGCAGGGGGATGATACCGGGGATGTGACGCTTGCTGATAAAGCTAAGCACTATCTCAAGGAAACGTATCATAAGGAAGGCAATGTCTATTTGGGCATTCCTCATCGTCTTGATCGTCCCACCAGCGGAATAGTGGTCTATGCAAAGACTGAAAAAGCCCTTATCAGGCTTAATGAGATGTTCAAGGGAAGTTCTGTCAAGAAAATATATTGGGCGATTGTCGATAAGCTTCCTTCCCAAGAAGAAGGAACGCTTATTCACTACATCATCCGTGATACCAAGCAGAACAAGAGCATTGCAACTCCTATAGAACGAAAAGGAAGCAAGCTGGCAAAGCTTGACTACCGGCTCATCGCTTCTTCCAAGACCTATCATCTGCTTGAAATCCAGTTGCATACCGGTCGGCATCATCAAATCCGAGCACAGCTCGCCGCAATTGGATTGCACATAAAAGGGGATTTGAAATATGGTTTTCCCCGGTCCAATCCTGATGGCGGCATTTGTTTACACGCAAGGAAAATTACGTTTTCTCATCCAGTCAAGAAGACTGAAATTGAGCTCATTGCTGATCCTGCACCAGATGCATTGTGGCAAGCTTTCCTTCAGCAGGTAGAATAGAGGTGTTCTTTTCTTGGTAGCTTTTTCTTCCTCCCTCATATGTATCCTTCTTGTGTAAATTTGATAATGTTTATAAATATTGACTAATTACATGTTTTGTTTGATAATATGTACATTATGGGAAGAAAAGCAGCGGTATTATTGCCTTCTGTAGAGCGAAAGCTTTCACAATTTGGTAATCAGTTAAAAATGGCCAGGTTAAGAAGGCATATTTCTGTCCAGCTTGTATCAGAACGAGCAGGAATAAGTAGGGCTACTCTATGGGCGATTGAAAAAGGAAGTCCTTCAGTATCCATAGGTTCTTATGCCCAAGTATTACTGGCTATTGGATTGATTGATGACTTACTTTTGGTTGCACAAGATGATGAATTGGGTCGTAAACTACAAGATCTTAATCTCCCAGTTGGAAAGCGGGCACCAAAGGTAAAAAAACATGAGTAGCCCGATTTTTGTTTATGCCCACTGGGAAAGCTTAGATAACCCGGTTTTATTTGGTACTCTGTTTGTTGATTCTGGACGGACAGGAGAAATCATCTCTTTTTCCTATGATGAAAAATGGCTTTTGCATAGTGGAAATCAAATTGCTTTGGATCCAGACCTGCAACTATTTAGAGGAAGGCAATATCCTAAGCAGGGTGATTCCTTGTTTGGCCTTTTTCTTGATTCTTCTCCAGATAGATGGGGAAGAATGCTTATGCAAAGAAGAGAGCTCATTGTATCAAAGAAAGAGAAACGAGCGAGTAAGAGGCTACAAGAAAGTGATTATCTTTTAGGAGTTCACGATATTGCCAGGATGGGAGCTTTGCGTTTTAAACGTGAAAAAACAGGTGACTTTCTTAGATCAGATTCTTTTCTGGCCAGCCCTCCCTGGACAAGGCTCAGGGAATTGGAACATGGTTGTTCCCAATTGGAAAATGCAACGACCCTTGATGAACAAGAATACTGGATATCTCAGCTAAATGCTCCAGGGTCTTCTCTTGGAGGTGCTAGACCAAAGGCTACCGTTCAAGATGAAGAGGGCTGTCTATGGATAGCAAAATTCCCTTCTAAACATGATGTGTGTGACTCTGGTGGCTGGGAGATGATAGTCCATGATCTTGCCTATAAATCAGGTATAGAGGTACCTGAAGCCTTTCTGGATAGGTTTTCGCCTAGAGGGAGTACTTTCCTCACCCGACGATTTGATAGGACTGAGACAAAAAAACGAATTCATTTTTCCTCCGCTATGGCACTCCTTGGAAAAAAGGATGGTGAAAATGAAACAAGTTATTTGGAACTTGTTGAGTTCCTCTTGAATTACGGTGCCAATCCCACAGAAGATCTGTCGCAGCTTTGGAAGAGGATAGTGTTTAATATTGCAGTTTCCAATACCGATGACCATCTTAGGAATCATGGTTTTCTTTTAGGAGAAACAG
>JAQVVB010000239.1 GCA_028699215.1 Sphaerochaeta sp.
CACATCATGAGCGTACAGGCATTTGTGACAGGTCTTCAGCATATTGGCATTCCAACAAATGATATGGAGAAAACCCTTCTGTTCTATAAGAGTCTCGGGTTTGAAGAGGTTCATGCTGTCGATAACCAAGGGGAGCAGGTGGTGTTTCTCAGATTGAAGGATTTGGTGATCGAGACATATCAGAATGGAAAAGCCTCCTTGCAAAACGGTGCCATCGAGCATATAGCGCTTGATGTCACTGATATCGAGCGTGTGTATGCCGAGGTGAGTAATCTTGGCTACCATGAACTTGAAGAAGGTATTCAGTTCTTGCCGTTTTGGAACCATGGGGTTCGGTTTTTCACCATTCAAGGTCCCAACAGTGAAAAAGTGGAATTCAGTCAGATGCTTTGATTTCCTAAAAAATCCTCGTAGTGAATAAAAAACTGGGGTATCCTATTTCAGATAACGTGATAAAGGATGCTTCAATGAAATCGAAAGACACCATGGGATTTATACAACTGGTGAAACTGATACTCCTTGCGGGTGTAGTTGTACTTGGAATCGTTCACTTTTCGGATGTGCTCTCTTTTTTCCAAAAGGTGTCTCGGTTGCTTACACCGCTGGTCATTGGTTTTTCCATTGCTTTTTTAGTGGATTTGATCGTCAAGCCACTTGAACGTATCGTGATGAAGATGATCAAGAGAGAGAAGCTTTCTCGTGCTCTTGCCATCGTCTTGGCTTTTTTCATCGTCGTTGCTATCATCCTTGGGGTGCTTTTGATCCTCATTCCCCAGTTGGTCATTGCCATAGAACAATTCATCATCAAGCTTCCCGTTGTCTTCACTGATTTTGAGGAGGCGATTGATTCGTTCATTCTTACAAAACCTGAGTGGGATCAAGCCTTTTCGCAGGTAATCCAATATTTTGAGAGGCTCCGTGATTCTCTGCTGGCGAGTCTTCCCGATATCACCGATGTTGCTTTTGGCTTTTTGGGATCAGCCCTTACTTCAATCATCAACATCCTTTTGGGAAGTATCTTTTCTGTCTATCTCTTGGTTGGGAAACAGGGTTTGCTCAGACAATTGAATCGATTGCTTGCTGTATATGTAAAACCTTCCTTTGCTAAAAAGACCATATCCGTATGTAGGGTGGCGAATCAGACTTTCATGAAGTTTTTTGCAGGACAACTCATAGAAGCCCTTATTTTAGGAGGGTTATGCACCTTGGGAATGATGATTTTTCGATTTCCCTATGCAGTGACCATCGGTACGGTGGTGGGCATGACCGCTTTGATACCGATGATCGGTGCCTATATAGGCGGTGCAATCGGGTTTGTCCTTATTTTTCCCGACAATTTCAAGCTTGCTGTGCTTTTCATCCTGTTTCTGGTAATCCTTCAACAATTGGAAGGAAACATCATCTATCCGAGGGTCGTGGGAAATTCTGTGGGACTTCCCGGTATCTGGGTGTTCTGCTCCATCATCATTGGGGGTGGGCTTTGGGGAATCCTAGGAATCTTGCTGGGCGTTCCCGTTGCTGCTTCTCTGTACCACCTGCTTAAAAAGGATATTCAGCGGAAAGTGAGTGATGAAATGCTGACAGCAGGCTCTATAAAAGAAGAACCAAAAGCATAGGATACCTTTTTTCTTGTGTCCTGAAAGAATCAATGATATTCTCTATTTGTCCGACAAATAGACATAAGAGGTATCACCCTTGAAATACACACCGGTACGTACTGAACGACTCTCTGATAAGGTAGTCTCCCAGATATTGGATTTGATCCACAGTGGGGAGTTGAAACCTGGTGAGAAACTTCCCAGTGAAATACTGTTCAGCGAGAAATTTTCTGTGAGCAGAGGAGTCATTCGCGAAGCGATGATTCAACTGCAGGCTCTCGGGTATATCAGGAGGAAGACCAAAGAAGGCACATTCATTCAGGAAGATGTCTTGGAACGCCTCTCCAAACCGGTTGCAGATGCCCTCAAGGATGCAACGTTTCAGGATTTGCTCGATTTCAGGGATTCCTTGGAGTCAAAGATGGTCGAAATCGTCATCGATCGAGCCAGCGATGAGGAAATCGAAGAGATTCGTCTATCCTTGCAAGCCAATCCAGATACACTCCGTGGACAATTCAGCCTGGACCACTACTTTCACTATAAGCTTGCCCAGGCCTCACGAAACATCTTCTACATGAATTTCATCGACACCTATTATGACCTCATCGATGAACTCGCTTCCCAGAACAAGAAACAAGAGGGGAGCCTTGAGTTGATCGCGCAGGAACATAAGCAGATCGTTGAGGCGATAGCAAGACGAGACAAGAAAGGTGCCAACAAAGCAATGAACACCCATATGATGATGGTACGTAAGCGCCGCCAGTTGAGAGAAGGAGAGGATCTGAAATGAAGTCACTGAAGGTGCTCTCCCCCTGCGGCATTCTCGGGTATGGTTTTCCTGACAGCTCTTTTGCTGCAGGCTTGAACGATAGACCTGATGCCATTGTAGTCGATGCTGGTTCTACAGATGCAGGGCCTCATAAACTGGGGGCAAAGACTGCAATCGTAAGTAGAATGGCTGCCAAAAAAGATTTGAAACGCATTATTCTTGGTGGTTGGGAGCTCAAGATCCCTGTCATCATCGGTTCAGCTGGAGGGAGTGGAGGGAAGTCCCATGTCGAGTGGACGCTCGATATCATTGAGGAGATTCTTCGGGAAAATCCTACCGTACGGCCTAAGACTGCAATCATTTGGGCTGACATCCCCAACGAAGAAATTCTTACCAAGCTGTCACAAGGAAAGGTAAAGGCCCTTGATGCTACTGTTTTGCCACTTGATGCCCAAATCTTGCAAGAAACGACAGGAGTCGTTGCCCAGATGGGGGTGGAGCCCATTCTCAAGGTACTCTCCCAAGGAGCCGATCTGATCGTGTGTGGTCGTGCCTATGACCCCGCACCGCTTGCTGCAGTGGGTGTCAACGCTGGTTTCGATCCTGCCTTAAGTTACCATCTGGGGAAAGTCTTGGAGTGCGGGGCCCTCTGTTGCAACCCGGGAACGACCAAGGATTGCATGATGGGTGTTCTCTACGAAGATTGCTTTGAAGTCTATCCCTGTGACAGTAAACGAAAGTGCACCACTTTAAGTGTTGCCGCCCATACATTCTACGAAAAGGATCACCCCTATCTCCTTCATGGACCTGGCATTGAAATGGATCTTTCACACTGTACATTTACCCAGATCGGTGAGAATCGAGTTCGCGTCCAAGGAAGTTGTATGGAGGCCACCGATCCCTATTGGATCAAGTTGGAAGGAGCTAGAAAGGTTGCGTATCGAACCTTCGTCGTTGCAGGTGTACGTGATCCCCTACTCATCTCGAAAATTGAAGAAGTGGAAGATCTGGTACGTCAAAGTGTAGTCGAGCAGTATCAGGATATCGATGAGAGTCTCTACACCATCAATTTTCTCAATTATGGGAAAAATGGAGTGATGGGGGCTTTGGAACCGAATGACCAAGCCGGACATGAACTGTGTGTGGTGTTTGAAGTTCTGGCGAACACTCAGGACCTTGCATCCTCTCTTTGCTCTTCTGTTCGTTCCACCTTCATGCACTATGGATATGAGGGACGCAAATCCACTGCAGGAAACCTAGCTTTTCCTTTCGCCCCCAGCGATGTGAATTTTGGAGCGGTGTATGAATTTTCTGTCTATCACCTGATGGAAATAGAGGATCCTTCTGCTTTGTTTCCCTCCCAATGGTGGGAAAAGGGAGGTCGCTAATGGATAGGTTGGTTGATCTCGCACAGATGCTTCGCAGCAAGAACAGTGGACCGTTTCTCATCACCCTGGATGTCTTTTTCAGTGAGGAAGAAACCTATCGCAGGGTATTCGAAAGTGGGGTGATCACCGCTTCGAATATTTGCAGGCTCTATCATCTCAAGGAGAGCGAATTGTGTGGCATTTACTTTTTTGATGCAGCTTTGGGAATCAAGATAACCTACCATCGGTCGGTTTCTTCCGGTTCTTGTGGCGATAGCGATGTGTATGGAGCTCAGCAACATGCACCTTTGATGGAATTGCTCATACCTTAGGAGTATCTATGGACAAAGACCTGGTGAAAGAGAAAAAGAGTTATTTTCAGCGGATCAAGGCCGAAAAGGTACTCTACCTTATGTTGCTTCCTACGCTGTTGTACTTTGTGCTTTTCCGTGTATTGCCGATTGCAAACATGCGCCTTGCTTTTTTTCAGTTCAGATCTCGCGGAAGCTGGCCTTTTGTGGGGCTGAAGTATTTTGAAATGATTTTCAGTAGCCCTGGATTCAAACAGATCCTATTCAATACGTTGATCATCAGTTTCATGAAATATGTTTTGTTGTTTCCTGCATTCGTCATGTTCGCATTGATGCTCAACGAAGTCCGGTCGTTTAGGTTTCGCAAGTATGTACAGGTCATCTCCTA
>JAQVVB010000240.1 GCA_028699215.1 Sphaerochaeta sp.
AGTTCACTCTGACCGGCAAACAGATTTCGACTTCTTTATCAAATATTTTTGTATTAGATAAGGTCTGATTTACAGACAAATGCTGAAAATCCTGAACAACATCCGACAATTCCTTGAAACATACATTTGCAAAATAGTTCCTGTCTTTACCTTCAAGACACATCCCATCGGGAAGAAGGACTGAAATAGCTTTCAGGACTCTCAACCGAATAGAAAAATCCTCCGTTTCAGAGATTTTCAGACATCGAGACAATTGACGAACCAGTGCAGGACCTTTTCCCAACAAAGAGAAGCCGGAATCAAATGATTCATTTCTCACGATGCTTTCGCAGAATCTCACTGATCGAATTTGATCTTCCAAATGCTGCTGCCAGCTAATCAATCGTTCAGAGTCAGTATTTTTGAAGCTAGAAGCAAGGCTCTCCTTTGGAAGCAATACATATTCAGTCAATTCTTGCTCAGAAAAGCCCCCCCTCTCATGAGCTGATAAAATTCGCGTAACCCACTCCAACGCTTCTTGTACGCTCTGACAAACAGGGAAAAGTCGAGCATCCCAAAAAGTATCCTCATTGTTATGGAACACTACGTTGGAAGGAACTGCCCAAGCTTCTAGAAGCAGATGCAAAGGTTTTCCAAACCAAATAGGTTCTTTGGGGTTGTCTTTTATACCATAGATTCGTGCACAAAAAGTTCCTTTAGACAGGGGAAGCACATGCAACACCGTTTCATCAGGAAGCATCAGCTCTTGTGACTCCAGATTTACATTCGACACAATGCAATTTTTCCCAATTGTACAAGAAGAAGGAATGAAGGCATCTTCAAGGTATGACCCCTCTCCTACCAATGTTTCTTTTCCGATGTAGGAATTAACAGCACAATAGGTTTTTCCAGCATTGTTGCTCAACACCTGCCTGCTCCAGCCAAAACTTTGATACTCCTCAATTCCATCATTCATAAGAACTCTCAGTTCTTCTGTGGTACCAAAATGCAAAAATTTTGCCGGAGACAATTTTGCAACGGAAAGGCGATATTGATGAAGCAAAGGCCATAGTTCTTTCCTACAAGAAAGCAATTCTTCATTTATGACATTCTCTGCACTTTGTTCAAAATACTCAGTTGCAGAAATATCGCTAGCCAAGGGATAAAGAAAATCACCATAAAAACTCAAGCAAGCCTTTTCGTTTACAAATCGAGAATAGGACTCTTCTTCGTTTGCGAGAATAAACAAACGTGATACCATTTCCCCACAAAACCAAATCATACCTGTATCGATGTCTACATTATCTTGGTTGTTGACTGCACCTTTCTGATTAAGTTCTAAAACAGACTTTTTATGCAGAAATTCATGTACATTGCCTTCTTTATCTGAAAGAAACACCCCATGATGAGAACCCATCTCTGCTGGAGCCTTTACAGAGATTGCCATTGCACCGTTTGAACTCAAAGAAATCTGCAGAGGATTGAATAAAAGTAAAACATCCCCGGAAAGCACCAATAAACCATTGGGCGAACGATCTGGGATTGAAGATAAGACAATCATGAATTCATCAAATAGGGTGGAACGGTTCCCATTCGTCAAGCACCTAGGCACTGGCGCAAAAAGCTTTCCACAAGCAGAATATTGGGGAACACGCTTACTGTTTCCTCCGCTATGTATCAATAAAATCTTCTTTTTTCCTATGTTTGATTCTCCACACATTTTTCCAATAATCCGAAGAGTCTCCAATGTAGCGCCACCGGAGCCTACACGTTTTCCCTCTGGATCAGGAATACAAACATACTGGCTGGAGGAAGGAAGAAATCCAGAATCGATTCGCTGCTTGATTTGCAACCGATACATTTCTGCTTGTTTTTCATTGGAAGCAGTAATAACAACATAGTCCCACTTTGGAACCGAATGATTTGCCCTGATATACTCAAAATTATCCCAGATATCAGAGTAGCTTTGTGAAAGAAAATCAAGTGCATTGGATTTCATACATTCCACCTATAAATTGTCTAAAGAATCTCAGACCATTACTCTCTATTGATCTTCAACCATGATTCAGGGAAAATATTTTGATTACCAAACCAACGATCTGGACAAATCACTGTTTTATCTTTATCGGAGTTCAGCCATGCCGCCCACCAACTATAGGTGCTATTTGCAATAATATGATTCTTACAACGTGACATCAGATAGAATTCTTCTAAATCGGAAAATTGGTTACTTCTATCAACATAGCGAATAGTAAAATCAGACAACATCTCTTTACACCAAGGAATGTCATCTGAAAAACAATATATCACTGAATCAGGAAACGTTTCTTCAAGTTTCTTAATAGCATTGATATAGTATTTGAAATCAAGTAAATACATTGATTGAGAAGGTGTTGGATGGAGGGGGAAAGCGGTATAGTCACCCCTCCTTATATGAAGAGAAACACTATCACAATTTCTCAATTCATTGCTGAATTCCCTAACTTTTGCTGACACTACCTGTGGAACAAATTGCCTACGAAGGTCATCAGCATAATCAAGGAAATATTTCTCACACTGCCAATAGCCATCAAAGTAGTTGTAATCCTTCAGTGGACCATTCATATAGGAATTGCTGAAAAAAGGGCCAAGCTCTCTTGTATAGCGAAAGCGTCCGATTCCAATTTTAGAAAATATCTTCAATTTCAGTCGAGAAAGTCTGCTTTTTTGGAAAGAACTAATCTGTGAGTCATATTTTGCATGCCCTTTAATTGATCGTTCTTCAATTGCACAATCAAGTATGAGAGGCTTCCGATTTGCATCATCAGAAAAGAAATCCATATCCAGTATCAGTTCTTTTCCTGAGCGTTTAGCTAGAGCATACCCAAAAGCATACTCAAAAAGTTGATTTCCCAAACCACCCCATATTTTCATCGTTATCATATGTTTCTCCAGCAATATTGATTTGATATCAGAGTGACAACACTATTTCTCATGATGGTGCAGAATCTTCTTAAGAAGTAAAGTAGTGTTTCTGAACTCTGAGGTTCGATAGAAAGCAATAAAAAAGACAAGATTCGGAACTATAGCACAAATGCACATTGAAGCTAAGAAATCAAGAAGTTGATTATCAAGCACCACCAATGAAAGCAACCCGAAGGTAATGAATCCTGCAACTACAAACACCAGGCTATACACAAAATATGTCACATAATAACTACCTAAAGGTTTGTTGAATCCTTGTTTATATAAAACATACGGCTCAACCCAGAAACAAGTAGTAAGATTACTTACAGTAGTCCCAATAAAAACACCAATCAGACCAAAATACATTGCCAGGAATATGGAAACCCCTAAATTGATCAATGATTCAAAAAGAGATTTGTATCGATCAGCCCAAAACAACCCTAAAGAATCCTTAAATGTACGAACAGGTCTTAGCATATTGCTTAAATAGAAATTAAGGACAATGACAAATACAACACCAGGGCTAAACAGATACTCTGACCCCAGCCATAAAGAAATGAACGGATTAAAAAGAAAAAGCAAACAAAGAGCAGAAAATCCAAAAATCCAAGAAGAGATGAAAAATAATTGATCAAAAACTGGTTTACTCCCTTCACTTTCTTTTTCGACTGAAAGATTACCCACACTCGCTGTAATGGAAGAGAAGATAATGCTTATGATTCCTGTTATTGCTGATTGAATCATTATATAGTTCGCATATAAGCCAGCACTTACAAGACTGACGAATTTTACCAACAGGATATTATCGGTACCATTTACCAATACAGAACCAATTTTATGAAATGTCAAAGCAAACACATTTCTCTTTATCTGGAATTTTTCGTCTCTTGAAAGCTCTTTCTTCTCTTTGTCTTTTAGGAAAGGATAGATTGAATTTACCTTATTACTTATCACTAGGTTTTCAATTATTGTCATTACAAGCATTACAGCAAGAAATAGAATGTAATTCCTTGTTGCTATCAATACGACAATCTGCAAAAGATTTTTTATTATTTGAAAACTATAATAATACAGGGAATCAATATATCTTTTTTGATCAGCAATCAGGATTGTCCGTTTATAGCTAAGAAAATACGTACATGCCGAATTAACGACATACAAGCTATACAGCAGACCGAGATTAGAGATATCTGGAATATCCTTCAATAAATAGGGCAATAGAGGAGTGAAGGAAAGCCCAACCACAAGAACAGCCAACCCGATAATGGTATAAGCTTTTCGATAGAGCTGCATCAAAGCCTGAATCTTGTATGTTTCCTTGAAAGCCAGCGGTTTATACAAACTGAAACAAATCGCCGAACCAACACCTAATTCAGCAAGAGAGAGCAAGGACAAGATATTTGAAAACAAACCATTCAATCCAAGATATTCTGCAGACAGATATACCACAAATACTTTTCTTGAAATGAAACTACATAGATAACTGAC
>JAQVVB010000241.1 GCA_028699215.1 Sphaerochaeta sp.
GTACGCGCGCGCAAACGAGGCGGCAATTCGGGAATATGCGGAAATGATAAGCAGGCTCGGAATAGAGTGCGGCTGGCGGGAAACCTGTGCATACCTGTACACGAAAACCGCAGACGAGCCGATGCGACAACGAGGCATATGCTCCGGTGTTTGCAAGGATCTGTGCTTTCATGGCGGTAAGATGACCGTTTTCATCACAGGCTGTGGTCAAAACGATGTCCATTGGATGGCGTTTGGGGTGTACCATGAGGCTTTCCTGACGATTCAACCGTACTTTCACAGGCTTTTTAAGCAGGTACGCAAGCAGGGCGGCATGATGCTGGACACTCATGTCTTCCTTGCCTCCAAAGCCTCCACCAACAAGCATGCTGTGGCAATGGACCTTTTCAAGGGGAAGGCAAAGCATGCGGCTGATCTCGTGCTGCTCATCGTAGATCGATTGACCGGAAGTGTGGACCAAAACGCCATCGTCTCCTTCAGGAAGTGCTACTGCACACTCCACTTCCATGAATGCGTGTTCTGTATAGGGTGTCTTGTAGGTCTGGGTGATGACATGTTTGCTTTCAGCAATGGCTTTATCCACATCACCTCGAATGATGTGTTCAACACTGAGCACGTTTCCTTTTTCATGGATGCGCTCGGCATCGGGTGCAAGGGCATCTTCCATGGTGAGTATCGGTTTGAGCACTTCATACTCGATGTCGACCAGAGAGGCTATTTCTTCAAGTTTTTCGTTGTTTTTAGAGACAACCAGGCAGATGGCATCGCCTGTATAGCGGGTGATGCTGCCAACAGGAATCAGGACATCCCAGTCTTGGTTGATGTGTCCGATGATGTTCTGGGGAACTTGTTCACTGGTGACCATCGTGACGAAATCAGGGTGGGCTTCAGCTCTTGAGGCATCGATTTTCAGTACGCGTGCTCGGGGAAATGCCGATCGGACGGCTTTAGCATAGAGCATGCCTTCGATGCGGATGTCATCGGTGTAGAGCCCTGTGCCCAAGGCTTTTGGTGCTGCATCGATGCGTCTGTAGCGTTTATCGAGTTTGGGTACTTCTTCAATGGTGCTGATTTCTTTGTTTTCTCTGAAATATTGAGCTGCCATGAGAATGGCTTCTTCTATCTTCTTGTAGCCGGTACAACGGCAGATATTGCCTTTGATGGCTTTTCTCACCATATCGAGGGTGGGGTTGAGTTCCTTGTCGATGAGGCTCTTTGCACTCATGATCATTCCAGGAGTGCAGAATCCACATTGGACCGCTCCCGCCTCTGCAAAACAAAAGGAGTAGACCTCTTGTTCTCTTGGGGTGAGCCCTTCGATGGTGATGACGGATTTGCCTTGTAGTTTGGAAAGGCTGGGGACGCAGGCCTTGGTCTTGATCCCGTCTACCAGTACGGTACAGGTGCCGCAAGCTCCCTCACTGCAACCATCTTTGGTTCCCGTGAGATTTAGGTTTTCGCGTAGAAAGCGAAGAAGTTTTTTATCTTCACCATTATACGTAATTGATTTTCCATTAACGCTGAATGCATACACAGTTTTGCTCTCCCTCGATTGGGGGCAGGATTTCGCGCAGAGCACAGAATCCCGCCTCAACATGCTAGTTTTTTGGTTGGGAACATGTGGTAGCCGCTTAGCGTCGGCATCCTGTCTGGATACTTCGGTCTGTGATGCTATACTTAGGTATTTTTACCAGAATAATGCAATTTGTCAATACGATGTTGCGTAAATAATCAAAATGTTGCATACGATGTTGCGATTTACCTTAATTATTGAAAAATAGATTAATCAGGCGGAAGAATGCAACAAATTCTTCTGCCTGACCTCTCAATTTGTTTTACGTGCGTTTTTCGCGATTGAACGGTTGCCCGAGAGCTGTAGGCCCGAGGAGCTGACTTTCGCGACTGAAGGCAAGTACGAGAATGACCATCACATACGGAAGCATGACCGCAAACTCATAGGGGAAATTGATCCCTTGTCCCTGGATTGCCAACTGCAAGGACTGGGCAAGGCTGAAAAGCAAGGCACCTGCCATGATCTTCACCGGATGCCAATGTCCGAAGTATACCAATGCCACTGCAATGAAACCCCGTCCTGCAATGATTTCATCGCTGAACATCTTGGCTTGTGCGAGACTGAGGTACGCACCGGCGAGTCCAGCTAACGCGCCGCCGACAGCAAGTGCCTGGAAACGGACTTTATTCACCTGGATGCCGATGGAGTCTGCAGCTCTGGGGTTGGTTCCCACCGCTCGCACTTTCAAGCCCCAAGGGGTCTTGAAGAGAATATACCAAGCTACCGGGACAAACAGGAAGGCCAGATACACCAGAAGGTTGTGTGAGAAGAAAATCGGCCCAAGGAGGGGGATTTTGGAGAGCCCGGGGATGGGGAGGTTGTCGATACCGGGGATGGACTGTGTCCCTCCCACGAAGTGGCGGAACAAGGTCCCGGCTGTTCCCACCCCAAACATCTGCAATCCGATGCCTGCTATGCCTTGGGGGGCACGGAAGGTGACGACGACAAAACCGAAGAGCAATCCGAAAAGAGCCCCCACAACCATTGCCAGAACGAGTCCGAGGATGTTGTAGATGCCGCTGGTCGGTCCACCTTGGGCGATGCTGTACGGAACAAGCATGCCGAGAAAGGCTCCCATGGCCATGATGCCTTCGCACCCCAGATTGAAGATGCCTGCCCTTTGGTTGAACATTTCACCAAGGGAAGCAATGAGGAGGGCTACGGAGAAAGGAATTCCCAAAGACAGTATGTTTACGATGAAGTTCATGCTTGCACCTCCTTCAAGCGGTGTGTCCTTTTCTGGTATTTCCGCCAGACCTTCTCCATGAGATACGGGTCGGCGAGAATCATCTTGGTGGCGACAATGACCAGAATGATGATACCTTGCAGCACGTTGACCATGTTTGCAGGAACTCCCACCATACGTTGGGTCATATCTGCTCCTACGATCAGCAAACCGAAGAAGAACGAAGCCGGGATGATTCCTGCAGGATGCAGTCCTCCAAAGAGGGCGACGACGATGCCGCTGAATCCATATCCGCCGGTAATGCCTTCAATGGCCCTTCTGTGGACACCTGCAATTTCAATGGCGCCTGCCATTCCTGCAAAAGCACCGCTGATGGCCATGGCGATCACCAGATACCAGGTCACGTTGATGCCACCATACCGTGCTGCACGAGAACTTGCACCAGCTGCTCTCATCTTGTAGCCGAAGGATGTTTTCCAAAGCAACAAGTAGATGAGCAAGGCTAAGATCAAAGCAAAGAAGATACCTGTATGGAGACGGGTTCCTGGAAGGAAACGATCCAACCAGAGGTTTTTGGAAAGGCGCATGGACTGGGGGGTTCCGCTTCCCATGGTGATCTCAGCTGGATCGAGCATGGGGCCGCGAAGGAAGAAGGTGTAGAACTGCGCAGCAATGTAGTTGAGCATGACTGTTGAGAGCAGTTCGCTTACCTGCAGCTTTGCCTTCAAGATGCCTGGTATAAAGCCCCAGAAGGCTCCACACACTGCTCCTGACAATACAGCCATAGGGATGAGCACCGCTCGGGGAAGATCGGGAAAGAGAAGCGCAATTGCTGTTGTTCCCAAGATGCCCATGGCCATTTGGCCTTCGGCTCCGATATTGATGATTCCGCTGCGATACGCAACTGAAATACCCAAGGCGATGATGGTCAAAGGTATTGCCCTCAGCAACACCTCACTGAGTTGGAGCGTGCTTTTCAGGGGTTCAAAGAGTATGACCCCGTAGGTTTTCAGAACATCTGCTCCTATCGCCCAAAGAATGATGGCTCCGATCAACATAGCTGCCAGAATGGCGAGAATGATGATGGAGACCTTGTAGATAATCCTAAACTGTTTGGTCATCTTTCACTCCTGCCATCAGGATGCCGAGACTTCTTCGGTTTGCATCCTTGCGGTTCAATACTTTTTGGATTTGTCCTTTGAAGATAACCGCGACGCGGTCCGAAAGATCAAGGATTTCATCCAACTCTTCACTGACAAGCAGTATTCCAATGCCTTCCTTGCGCTTTTCCAACAACTGCTTGTGGATGAACTCTGCCGCCCCCAGGTCCAGGCCGCGTATGGGATAGACCGCGATGAGGAACTTTGGTTTGCGCGAGAGCTCCCTGGCGAGAATGACCTTCTGGATGTTGCCACCTGAGAGAGATCCCGCACTGACTGAGATGTTGGGGCTTCTGATGTCGAATTTGACACGCAAGTCGATTGCATTCTGGTCAATGACTTTATTCTTGAGGAACGAGTGGTTCGAAAATTCACTGTGGGAGGCATCCTTGAGGATCAGATTCTCTTTCATGGAGAAAGAAGGCACGATA
>JAQVVB010000242.1 GCA_028699215.1 Sphaerochaeta sp.
ATCTGGAAGCACCGCCCGTCTTATTGCCAAATTCCGTCCCAGCGTCCCCCTCATAGCCTTTTCGCCTATTCAAGAAGTGGTGAATTATCTATGTTTGTCTTGGGGCGTACTTCCCATTCTCATTGAGGAACAGAAATCCGTAGATAGTTTGCTTGCATTCGCTCCAGATTACCTGAAGCAAGAAGGTTTTGTTGCTCAAGGTGATACGGTAGTGATTACGGCTGGAGTCCCTGTGGGGAGTTCTGGAAAAACCAATATGATCAAGGTTGTGGAAATTGAGTAAAATTCGAAGAAGTTCTCCTCTTGTGAGTGAGAATCTGGTATTGTGTGAAGATTTTCGTTCGTTGGTGATGCAGGAGGAATATCTTTCCTTTCTGCTTGTAAAGGATCAGGATCTTTCAAGGATTGATCTCTCTGTCTGTTTTTTGGAAGACGTGATGTTTCAAGACTGTGTTCTCAGCGAGACCAATTTTCAACAGACTGGGCTTGATAGGGTCTACTTCATTGATTGTGACCTGACCAACAGTAGCTTTTCCGATTGTAGGCTCAACGACTGTAGGTTTATGCAAGTGAAGGCGTTGGGCTCAGAATTTTCTTCTGCTGTTTTGGATAGGGTGGCGTTCACCGCTTGTAATCTTCGGTATGCAAATTTCACTTCTGCTTCGCTGAAACAGTGTAGCCTGCATGAGACTGATTGCACCGAAGCATTCTTTCCTGAATGCAAGTTTGCTGAACTTGCCTTGAACCAGAGCATCTTCACAAAAACTGATTTTTCCCGTACTCCGCTTTCAGGTGTGGATTTTTCTTCATCTGAACTGGAATCGATACACCTGAGTGAAGGAGCTCCTGAATTGAAAGGAGCTCGAGTAAATGCAATGCAAGCCTCTTCACTTGCATTGCTCATGGGGCTGGTGATTACGGATTGGGCCTGAATGATATGGCTACTCCTGCGCTGATGGCTCTTCCTTGATGATCGAAGAGATCAAGAGCTCGCAGTTCTGCAGAAAGATAGACTGAATTGAGGAATTCAACGGGGAGCAGGCGCAGGCCGATATTCACCAACCCTCTTGTTTTAGCATCTCCTCCACTTGGGGAAATGCTGTATGAGACGTTTCCAAAATCCAGAAGGAAATCGACGGTCTTCTTGAAAACATCAGGTAGGAAAGGTGTTTGGAAAGCCAAACCGAAGTCGATGTCGCTGGTAAGCGATTCATCGAAGGTATACCCCACCAATACTGTGGTTTTTGAAGGATAATTCATGATCGAACTTGTAAATGTAGAGGCAAAATAAAGTTGGGCTGCCAAATCCTTTTCATTGGAAACATCTATCAGCTGTCCTACCAACCCTACCGATAGTGAGGTGTCTCCTTTATGGGAGAATCTCCATTTTGTGTTGAGCAATACGTCGGTCTCTTGGGCAATATCCAACGCAACGGCTATCTCATAGGTGTTTGAAAACCCTAGTTGAATAAAGGGAATGTGGGCAAACTGTGAGGATGAGAAGATTCCTGAATATCCAGTGGTCACGGTGGAGGACTTCCCACTTGATACCGGTTCTGCACTTGGCAACACCAGATAGCCATTGACCCCTGAAAGTGTGGTATTTCCAGCTTCAAGAGCAGATAGGGGAGTACACACCAAGATAATCAACAGACACACGAACATACGGTATTTCATATAAGCCTCCGACGCACAAATCTTACTCTAGGGTGCCGAAAAGAAGGCTGAAGGTCAACATTATGATATACTACTTCGTTTCATTTGTGCTTTACAGCTATACATTGAGCTGTCAGCTCGATTGATGATATTGATGAATTTCTCTTTTTTCTTTGGAATGAACAGGTCATACCCAACTGCCACACTATAGGGGGTTTTGTCAGGGGAGCTGAAGAACGATACAACAGAATTGGTCAATTCTTCCAGTTGATCAACCCGAATCATGGGGACGAAGGCTACAAATTCGTCACCTCCTATACGGAACAACTCAGCATCATCGGGTAGAAGCTTTCGGATCTTCTTACTGAAATCTCTCAGAGCTGCATCGCCAGCTTTATGCCCTTCGGTGTCATTGATGATTTTCAGATTGTTGATGTCCATGACCATGACCCCGAGTACCATCTGCTTCTTTGGGTTGTTCGATACTTCATCGATTCGTCTGTCGTAGGCGCTGCGGTTGCCCATTGCAGTCAGTGAATCCGAGTATGCCATGGAGACCAAGAGATTTTCCTTACAGAGCTTTTCCGTTTTCTGATGCAACAACTGTATACTGTGAACACAGAGGACAAGAGCTGAGAGGCTCATTCCGATATGGAGCAAAACGGCACTCTTCAGCTTTATGTTCAGTGCCAACAGCACTTCTTCTGCAAGAATCGTAACAAACAGGAACCCCATCGCCAACAAAAAGGACGACAGGTTGGTGTTTCCCTTGATATATGCATATACAAGCACACTCAGTAGGACAAAGAGGAAAACACCCAAGAAAAGACCGGATATGAGCAAAAGGTCTGTGTATTGGACGAGACCAAGATATTGCAACACACCCCCAACTATATAAAAGAAGGGGAAAATGAGGGAGAAGTCCTTCAATATTTTCACACCGTTTCCTACTCGATAGGAAGAGCAGACATAGTTGCTTAAGAAGTAGGGGAGAAGGTAAAGGGCTGCAAAACTGAGGTTCATGGGGAGTGCTGGGTTCCGAATGACAAGGAGTTTGCTGGTGGTTTGGGAAAAGACCCAAGCCCCAATCGCCAACTCCACCCAGCCAAAATAAAAGAGACTCTTCTGCTCTTCATTCGGTTTGAGAACGAGCGAGATGAGGATGCTCACGATTCCTACGAACATGAGGGTATACCCGAATACCAGTGACGGCCATTGTTCATGTTTTCTGAGTATCAAGGAGGATTTGGCTCCAAGGAGAGGGGCTTTGATGTTTCCAGAAAAGACATTGTTCGAGGTAAAATTATACACTAAAGAAAGTTCTTTTCCTCTGAATTCGTCAGGGAGGCGAATGAAATGTGTGAAGGAACCTCCAAACACAGGCCGATTCCAGCCTTTCTCTGGACCGCGGAATGAATAGATGTTTTTCCCTTCAACGAAAACCTCCAATGATGTCATGCTGGTATCGATGGAAAGACAAGTGTTGTGGTTAGGGAAGATGTCAGGTAGCTGGACTGTGGCAACACAGGTTTTTCCTGCAAGTTTTTCGCTTGTACGGTAAGGAAGGGAAAGATTTGACCCAAGTTCAACTGAATCGAGTTGGATCGTCCATCCCTGTTCCAATTCCATGGTGTATTCATGGTCCAAGGGTTCAGTTTGTAGAAAGGAATCAAAGTATAAGGATAGAATAAACACTAGTGCTAGCAGCACCATGAGTAAACGCTGTAGAAATGGTAGGATGATGGGTTTATCATTCATGTGGATATGAGTTTCTCCTCTCAGGTGTCTGGAACGATTTAATTGTTCGATAGTTTGATTTCTGGATGCCCTTTATCATTGATTTTCCGTTCAATGACTTTTTCTTGCTCGAACTTGGAGAGGAGATTTCCGAGATTCTTGAAACTGCTTCGTTCTATCGTTCTGCTCTTATCCATCTGATGGAATTTGATACCTATATAACTGACGAGTTGCCAAATGTCCGGCTCCATGGAATCGATGACTTTGCGCATGATGGATTCAACAATCCTATCATTCTTTTTCACATGACTGGGTTCAGACTTTGTTATTTCCTTCTCTTTTTCCTTATTGGCATCAGGAGATTTGGAATCATCAGCCTTTGGTTTTGTTTGGAAGGACTCCATGATGAGGATTTCATCACAACAGTTGTTGAAGATGGGTTTGTCACTTACTGACTCTTTGGTTACCAGATACACTTCTTTTCCATATTTTCTGAGCGCTTCCATGATGACGGTAAAGTCTGAATCGGAAGTGATGAATACATATCGGTTGATGACTGGATTGTTGATGATGATGGTTTCCAAGGCTTCAAGAGAGATGATGAGGTCAGCTCTATTTTTGTAGTTGGTCGTGATGGATGGTGTATCCCGTATGGTGAAATTGTACTCTGCTAATTGTTTTTCAATTTTCTTGATTGAAGCCGCATTTCCACAGGCCATTTTGATGACAAAGATATTTTCCTCATCAGCATTGGCATTGTGCTTGAGTGTAAGTTCGTCAAAGAGGTTCTTCAGATCAAGATTCGCTGGAATATTTTCCAAGTCGACGTAAATCGCGTTGTTTTTCCTATGCATCTTTTCTCCTTGAAATACCTACAGTTACTATACTATACATTTTCTCATGAAGAAAGGGAGAAAAAACACTGCCAGATGGGGGATCATGGGATGAATTCAATT
>JAQVVB010000243.1 GCA_028699215.1 Sphaerochaeta sp.
GACAGGACTATGTTCGATACACCATGCTGATGGAGTTCCTCAGTACCTTGTACCGGCAAACAGGCCTTACCATTCTGTTCATCACGCATGACATGCATCTGGCTTTGGAGTATACCGACCGTTCGTTGGTGCTGTGTGATGGAGTCTTGCTTTGTGATCAACCTGTGTGCGAAGTCTTCAGTGATGAAACCTTGCTCAAACAAGCAAATTTACAGGTCACCAGTCTCTATACGCTTGCCAAACGGTGTGGAGTCGAAGATATTCCTTCTTTCATCGATTGCTTCATTCAGAGCGAAAAATCTAGGCGTCCAGAGGGAAGATCGGTTGCTTCCATCAAGGAAACCGAGCCTTTGTTGGATACAATGAACGTTAAATCTAAAAAGAAAAGAGGGGTTACGTCAAAGAAAAGTGGAAAAAAATTTGGGTTTACTCTGAGCTATGAAGATACAGACTCTCCTTTTCACCGGCTCAATGGAGTAACCAAACTTATGTTTTTCATGGTGTGGATTGTGCTCTGCCTTACGACTTTCGATATACGAATTCTCCTTCCTTCCGTTTTTTTCGCCCAGATTTCCCTGTTTTTTTGTAAGGTTCCCATGAAGAAATTCAAACCCTATATCATAACCATGAGTTATGTCATTCTTCTCAACGCATTGTTTATTTATCTATTTTCACCCGATCAAGGGTTGAAGTATCTGAATAGTCGGACAGTGATCCTGGGACCTGAGACCTCTAGGTATGCGCTGACTGTAGAAACTCTGTTCTACTTGTTTGTGGTATGCCTCAAATATTTTTCCATTTTCCCCATGGCGTTGTTGTTTGTCACCGTTACCCATCCTTCTCAGTTTGCTTCTTCGCTCAATAAAATAGGGGTGAGGTACAAGACCTCCTATGCTGTTGGTTTGGCGTTGAGGTATCTTCCTGAGGTTACTTCGTCCTATATACACATTCTTCATGCACAGATGGCAAGAGGGGTCGACATCTCCAAGAATGTGAAATTGTCCAAACGGATTGCTTCTGTTGGAAAGATTCTTTCTCCATTGGTACTGTCCAGTCTTGATAGAATTGATGTCGTGACCAATGCAATGGTGCTTCGGGGGTTTGGCAAACTGAGTAAACGGACATGGTTTTTATCTTCTTCCCTCAAATGTGCCGATATGCTGGTACTTGTATTGATTTTACTGTGGTTGGGTGTAAGCTTGTATTCAAGATTTGGGAAAAACATAATGTTTTGGTACCCGCTTTGATTTTTTAATGGGGAAAATCAAGTATTAACGCAAAAATCGTTGCAAGGTGCTTGACTCTCAGCGAGGTTATCTCCATCTTTATTGAATAAAAAATCCAGGGGCGCCAAGGCGTACTTTTTAGGAGGCATACTGTGTCCGAAACGTTTGTTCATGAGATGGAAGAGCAACTGATCGCCATGCGAAAGGAGCTGCTTGACAAGCTTACTGAGGATAATAGTGACTTCAGAGAAATGGTAAATGCAATGGGTATCAAGGATAGCATAGATGTAGCTGCTGACGATATTGCTTTTAAGAAAATGGAAGCCATCAACAAACATGAAGCAACCCGTTTGAGGTCAATAGAGAATACGCTTGCTCGAATTCACAATGGTCGATATGGGACTTGTCTGAAATGTGGCAAGAAAATACCCGAAGAGAGATTACGGGCCATTCCGTATGCTGTTTTGTGTATCGATTGCAAAAATGCTGAAGAGTCCCCTGGTCACCGATAGGCGTTCATTCTTCATCAATGAAAAACAGATGGTGCTTTGGTTTTGTTCCGAGGCACCATCTGTTTTTTTGTGTTACAGATAAGGGTTGTTCCGTTCTTCCTTGATAGTGGACAAAGGTCCGTGTCCAGGAAGAATCTGGACTTCATCAGGGAGCGTGAGTAATTTTCTGCAACTATGAATAATCTGTTCATAGGAGCCTCCCTCAAGGTCAGTGCGGCCGATAGTCCCGGCAAACAACGTGTCACCGGTGAATATGAACTGACCTTCTTCATGATAGAGGCATAGGCCACCAGGAGTATGTCCCGGGGTGCTGATGACTTGCAGATGGCTATCTTGAAGATACTGACCATCGGTAAGGAATCCGGTAGCTTCACTCATTTCCTTCAGTGCTGTTTCATACTTCTGAAGAAACGTTTTGTCAAAGCAAGTCGTGAGAAATCGTTCATAGGCGCCTTTGCCCAAGTAAATTGAGTCTTCCTCAGAGACCAATATTTCCATAAGGGGCCATTTCTTGTGGATGGCTCCCAAGGCGGTTATATGGTCCCAGTGGGTATGAGTGAGCAAGATGGCGACTGGAGTAACGTTGCGGTTGATGATGTGGCTGATGATTTTTTCTGCTTCGTTACCTGGATCGATGATCCAGGCACTTGAAGTTTCCTCATTGCCTAGGAGGTAGCAGTTAGTCTGATAAGGTCCCACAACGATACGTTCTATGAACATGTCCTACTCCTTGTTGGAATAGCTTACGGCAGCAGTACGGCCTTTGATGTCCATGCCTGTAAGCTTGGCAATGGCTTTTTCACAGTTTTCTTCGCTCATGGAAATGAATGAGTATTTGTCATGAATACGAATACTGTAGATGTCTTCTCTGGTGATTTCCAACTCGCTTTGCAACAGCAAAGAAAGTTCTTTTGCATAAAGCCTCTTCATTTTTCCGATGTTCAGGTACAGGGTTCTGGCTCCTTCGGGGAGAGGTCTTTCAACCTTTTCCTTGACTTCCTGTTTTTGCATTTCTGCTGGTGGCGCTTTCACAACAGGTTTCTTTGCCTTGGGAGCTCTGGTTTCACGCTGGGGTGCAGGGGTGCGGCCTTTGGGGGTGTTGGCGTTGAGCAATTCGCGGAGCAAATAAGCCATGAAGTAACTGCGAAGCGTGAAAGGAACATTCTTTTTGATGAGTTTCTTCAGCTTTTCCAGTTCGTCAGGATTTTGGTCGGCTTTGGTTTTGCCTGCAAGTACTTGAATTGTCCCGATGAGAAGGTCTTCTTCACTCGGTTTGCTCTTGTTGTCATTATCCATGAGCATTTCTCCTTGATAGTGTTTGCCCGTACTTCCTTGCCAGTTGGTAGTGTGTGGGCTTATGTGTTTCCTTTATGGCTGGGAGGAGTGTCTTGTCTTCAACTTTGGCCGCAAAGTAGAAAACTGGAGACTGACTCACGCCTGCCTTATTGCCCATAGCAAGGAAATTGAACATGGGCAATCAAGTGGATACCGCTTGTATGAGGTCAAAACGGTCACACCCTGCATGAAAGGAGAGCACGCTGGCACGTGCTGTGCAAAACCTTTCAAGACTATTCAGACAAGGGTAAGAGGCAATACAAAAAAATGTCCCCGAATCTGAGCAGTTTGCATTTAGAATACTCAACTGCTTGTACCTTTGTCAAGGAAACTTAAAATTTGACCTGCTATTGCTGGACTTTATACGTTCATACTTTGCGTGCAGGTACCTGTATGTGCTACTATCCTGCTATGGGTAACTTACAAAGCAACATTCAACAGAAACAGAAAGAGATGGAAGGACATCGCAACGATCTATTCTCTCTCTATGCTGATTTGGGAAAAAGTGTAGCTTTGATTGAACAGATAACCCCTCTAGGCTTTGGCAACGCTGAGTTCAAACAGTTCATTGAGGTGCAAAGCAGATATGATGAGGCAGAGCTTACCTATGAACGATTGAAAGGCTATATCAGCCAATTGGAAGATCGCTCAAGAAAAATCAAGGAAATTGAAGCCGACATCCGGTCCTTACATAAAGTAAGGGGAAATCTGTTTGCCCGTCTTGGTGCAATTGCCTATGAAGCCTATGGTTCGCAAACTCTTCCTGAATACCTGATAGAAGTCTGTGCTCCCTATTTTGAAGAACACCATGTCAAGACACGGAAATTGGAAGAAGCGTGTGCGTCTGATAAGAATAAAAGCTATGGTTTCTTAAGAAAGTACAGTGCCTCTTTTATTTTGAACCGCCATAAAAAGCGATTGCTTCCCCGTTTGGTGCAGGCTGGATCTGCACTGGTTTCAATCGGGTGTGAGGCAGATATTCCTGGGATCGGCAAGGAAAAGCTTTCCTCTGAACTCTCTTCTTTTCTCAAGAAGGAAAAAGCCTTGCAACAGGAGCTCGATATCCACCGAAGTGCTGTCGTAAAACTTCGGACCCAGGAAAAAGAGTCCCCAAAAGGCCAACTGGAGCTGAGCAGAGTTCAATTCAACCAGATAGGGAAGGAACGAGACAAGATTGCTTTTCTCTATGGAAAAGTTCTCTATGATACATTGCCGGAGAGTGTCTCGTCAGAGATGGTCGGTTCAAGGGCCATCACGCTCATCGAT
>JAQVVB010000244.1 GCA_028699215.1 Sphaerochaeta sp.
TTTGCAGGCAGGGGCTGATGTAAAGGCAGTGGTCGAGGCCGCTCCTCGTCTTGGTGGATATGGTGTCCATACCGCTAAGGTGAGAAGAGCAGGAGTTCCCTTCTATACGTCTCACACGGTCCTTGAAGCTCATGGCAAGGAACATGTGGAGTCGGTGGTCATTGCTGAGGTGGACAGTTCCTGGAAGCCGATTCCTGGTACAGAGAAAGAGTTTGCTGTTGATACCATTTGCATCGCTGCCGGTCTGACCCCTCTTGTCGAATTGTCTTTTGCAGCAGGATGCGAAGTCTTTTATAGTCCTGCATTGGGGGGCTTGATCCCCTGGCATGATGAACAAATGAAAACCAGTGTGGACTCCATCTATATTGCAGGGGATGTCTCTGGTGTCGAGGAAGCAAGTACGGCTATGGAAGAAGGCAAGATGGCGGGAATTTCAGCCGCCGCGTCCATCGGATATGTTTCTTCTGATGACTATTCCACAAAGTATATACAGATTGCACAGAGGTTGGCTTCGCTCCGTTCAGGAGTTTTCGGACAGAAACGGATGGACGCCAAACTTGCAATCGTGAATCATCAGAGGGGGTGAGGATATGGATAAAAATGCTGGATTGAAAATAACTGGCGCTCCAAGTCTTGAGGAGTTGCATGCCTCGGTTTGTTATCGTCTTCCAAGTAAGGATTGCAATAAAACATTGGCTGTCATCGAATGTATTGAAGGTATACCCTGCAACCCGTGTGAAACTGCATGCCCTCAGCATGCCATTACCATAGGCTCAGAAATCACCAACATTCCTGTCGTCGACTGGGATCTCTGCACAGGGTGCGGCCTTTGTGTTGCGGCCTGTCCTGGTCTTGCCATTTATTTGAAGAACTACAACTACAACGAAGAAACTTCGCTGATAACATTTCCTTTTGAGTACTATCCTTTGCCTGAGGTCGGTCAATCGGTAACGATGGCCAATCGTTTTGGAGAGGAAATCTGTGTAGGTACGGTTCTGAAAGTCCTGACGCTTAAGCGCAACGACAAAACCGCCGTCATCAGTGTTTCCTATCCCAAAGAATTCTTTGAGGATGTCATCACCATGAAACGTCTGAAGAGGGAATAAGGCAGTCTGAAGTAGCTGGAAGGGGTTCTCCTAGATGGAGAACTCCTTTTTTATGATTTCCAAGCCTTTTGCAACATCTTCAGAGGGTACGATATAGGATATCTTCACCTCTGAGGTTGAAACCGCCTTGATGGCGATGCCTTCCTTTGCCATGCAGGAGAATACACGATAAGCAACACCTGATTGGAATTCCATACCGGCACCTTCCACCGTTACCTTGGTTACATTTTCTGAAAAACCAAACAGCGTATCAGCGTAACGGTCTTCGACTTTGGAAAGAATGTCCTTCGTTTTTTTCAGGTCTTTCGAATTGATGGAGAAAGAAATTGCCAAATGGTTGTTGTTGGAACTGGTATGGCTGATCATATCGATGAACACATCCCCTTCGGCGAAGAGTTCATAGAGTGCAGATAAGGCATTCATGTCTTTCGGGAAGTTTTCAATGGAAACAAGTGCTTGGTTAGGAACAGTATACATCGTGGTTACCGCATTAGATTCATTGATTACATCCTGCATGTTGTAGAGCCCTGCTTTTTGTCTGCTGACATAGCGGGCGGCAGTAAGGGCCCCAGTGGCGAAGACCTGTCTTGAGTAGGCTTGGTGGCTGATGGTTATGACTTCATCGGTTCCCGTAAAATATACGTCGTGGTCTCCAACAATCGTACCTCCACGAACGGAGTGAATTCCCAGCTCATCACTTTGCCTGAGGGATTCTGTGCCATTCCTTCCACAGACATACCGCAACTTATCGGTGCGTACTGCATTGATGGAGTCTGCAAGCATGAGGGCGGTGCCACTAGGGGCATCCTTTTTGAGTTTATGATGCTTTTCTACGATTTCTACATCATAGCGGCTTCCCAATACTTTTGTTGCATTTTGCACCAGCAACTGCATGAGGTTGATGCCTACCGACATGTTGGCGGAACGGAAAATTGGAATGTATTGCGCGGTATCCTTGATCAGGAGAAGATTTTCTTCGTTATGGCCTGTAGTTGCGATGACCACGGGGAGTTTTCTTTCTTTTGCGATAGGAAGGAAATTAACAAGATTCTTGGGGTGAGAGAAATCGATGACTACATCGGCCTTTTCTGTTGAGTCGGCTAGACTCTGATACACAGGATATTTCCTCGCATCAGTATTCAAGTCTACTCCTGCAACGATTTTCATATCCTTGATGGCCTCGATGAGTGTTGTAACAACCTGCCCCATTCTTCCATTGCTTCCGATAAGAATTACTTTGGTCATGCCAAACTCCTTGTAAAGCGTTTGGTACCTTATATACAAAATTGCACCAAAATTCAATCATATGGCAAAAAGTGTGTAGGTTTCCTCGTATCCAGCAAATAAAAATGTCCGTCAGCATGCCGACGGACAAAAATGGAGATGCAAGGAGTTTCAATCAAAGGTTGCAAGCAAGGAAATGCGGTTCTCTCGCTTCATGGTACAGAGAGGTAATCTGAATATTTCTTGGCACATTCCGTGTTCAGCCATATAGGTTTTTATGGGAATGGGATTGGATTCCATGAATTGATTCACAAAAAATGGATAAAGTTGGTTGTGGATGCGTAGTGCTTCCGTTTTGTTTTCTTGCTTGAGAGCTTCATAGAGCTCTACCATTTCCTTGGGGAACATGTTGCTGGCCACTGAAATGATTCCCTGGCCACCTGATGCGACTACGGGAAGGGTGAGTGCATCATCACCGGAAAGCACTGAGAAATCTTTTGGACGCTTGTTAAGGATTGCAAGAATACCCGCCATGCTTCCACTGGCTTCTTTGACTGCAACAATCGATCCCTCTTCTGCAAGTCTGATAATCAGAGAAGGAGGGATGTTTATGGCGGATCTTCCAGGTACGTTGTACAGTACTATTGGAAGTCCTCCTTGCTCGGCAAGCGAAGAGAAATGTCGGTACAATCCTTCTTCAGTCGGTTTGCTGTAGTAAGGAGCGACTTGAAGGGTGAAATCCGCTCCAAGTTCCTTCGCTCTTTTTGTGGCTTCAATTGCTGCTTTTGTATTGTTGCAACCTGTGCCGGCAATGACAGGGACTTTTCCTTTGGCTGCTTCAACGGTGGTTTGTATGATCAGTTCTTTTTCCCGTGCATCCAACGTGGGGGATTCCCCTGTGGTCCCGACAGGAACCAACCCATGAATTCCATTTTCCAATTGAAATTGAAGCAGTGCTTTGAGCGCTCCGAGGTCAATGCTTTCATCCTTGTTGAACGGGGTGATGATTGCGGTAAATACTCCTTGTAACACGGGGGACTCCTTGTAATGTTTTTTTCTGCTACTCACCTTATGAGTAGCATTTTATTATACATTTATTTTGCCGTCAAGAATAATTCTTTATTACTATGGATATAGGACTTTAACGATTGTATTCAAATAATGATTGAATGTATTGGATCCTCTTGTATTCATCAGTACTCCGATGAAAAGACCTTTTTGGTGAGCGAAGGGTCAGTGAAAAATGAATCCCGTATATTCTGAACAGAATTCTTTTCCGGGACTTGACTTGGAGTTCTTCTCTGTGCTAATGGTTTTGCATAAGGAAAAGCCGAGCCGATGAAGAACTAATGAAAACCACCAAACACTATTCTCCATACAATGCATATGAGGGATATCATGTCTGTGTGTTTTCATTCCAGTTAGCAGGACTATAGGGCTTTCTTTAGTCTGTTTATTGTATGTCAACCCATGATGATATCCTTATCAAGGAGGCTTCATGGCTATACAAACCATAGAATTCAGACATATTTCGTATCAATATCCTGAGCAAACCCAAATACTCTTCGATGATCTCAATCTTACCTTTTCTGATGGATGGACTGCTTGCATCGGTTCCAACGGAAGTGGGAAAAGTACGTTGTTGCAACTTGCCTGCGGCCTTTTATCCCCAGATGGGGGAACACTTTCACGCCCCAATACCTGTTTGTATGTTTCTCAGGGAACTGACACGTTGCCCCCTTCGTATGAAGAGTTCGCATTCTCTTATGATGCCTATGCATGCAGGTTGCATGGGCTCCTTTCCTTGGATCGCCAAATACCTTTTCGCTGGGAGACGTTAAGTCATGGGGAACGAAAACGCGCCCAGATAGGGTGGGCTTTATATCAAGAGAGTCCTGTATTGGCAGTGGACGAACCTACAAACCATCTGGATGAGCTTGCACTGGATTGGTTGCAGAGAGCACTTATGGAATACAAGGGCATAGGGATAC
>JAQVVB010000245.1 GCA_028699215.1 Sphaerochaeta sp.
CTGTGCTCCCTATTTTGAAGAACACCATGTCAAGACACGGAAATTGGAAGAAGCGTGTGCGTCTGATAAGAATAAAAGCTATGGTTTCTTAAGAAAGTATAGTGCCTCTTTTATTTTGAACCGCCATAAAAAGCGATTGCTTCCCCGTTTGGTGCAGGCTGGATCTGCACTGGTTTCAATTGGGTGTGAGGCAGATATTCCTGGGATCGGCAAGGAAAAGCTTTCCTCTGAACTCTCTTCTTTTCTCAAGAAGGAAAAAGCATTGCAACAGGAGCTCGATATCCACCGAAGTGCTGTCGTAAAACTTCGGACCCAGGAAAAAGAGTCCCCAAAAGGCCAACTGGAGCTGAGCAGAGTCCAATTCAACCAGATAGGGAAGGAACGAGACAAGATTGCTTTTCTCTATGGAAAAGTTCTCTATGATACATTGCCGGAGAGTGTCTCGTCAGAGATGGTCGGTTCAAGGGCCATCACGCTCATCGATCAGATTTCCTTGCATCTTCGACGACTTGATCGATTGGAACAGGATATCCTGGAATTGCAGAATCTGATGAAGGTTGAAGAGTTGGAAGCTCAGATTGAATTGGAAAATCAGAAAATCGAACACCTTCATTCACAGATAGAGGGTTGTAATCGTCAAATCAAGCAAGTGCAGCTCTCCATTGAAGCAAAGCGCAGTAAAATAGTTGCATTGCAGCCACAGCAGGCATTGCCATACAATGAGTAAGCATAACGATACGGATGACCAGCAGCTGAAGCTTGATTTTCAGTTGCCGGATGAAAAGAATAAAAAACAAAGTGGCGGGTATACTGTTACATTGGATGGAAAGACCAAACCAAAACCAAAAACCCCTCCAACAAGAAATAAATCCGCAGTCTCTACTCGTAGCATGACGGTCAAGATTCCTGGAGAGACTACACATACGACGTCTTCTTTGACGACACCTAAAAGGACAGCACCAAAGAAGCCCACAGTAAAACCGGCGGGTCCCAAGGCTTCTCCCCCGAAAACCAAGAAAACAAACATCGTGAGAACAGTCGAACAGACTGATGCTCATTTAGTTCAGAGCAGAGTGAAGAAAAAGGCTCCTACTCGTCAGAGAGTGGAACCGCCTACAATAGGGAAAAGACGAGGCTATCGTCCTAGTGTTGCAAATAGACTCAAATTACCCATTTTTTTTCTGTCATTATTTGTTTGTTCGCTTGCTGTGTTAGGGTTCTTCCGTCTACGAAGTGAGAAAGATACATGGTCAGCACCTCCTCCTGTTCGTTCAGTGATCCATCGCGAAATGGTTGCGATTGAAATTGAGTCGGGGATGACTGCACGCAGTGTCAGCCTATTGTTGGAACAACGGGGGGTTGTTGAAGACAGTCAGCAGTTGCTTGCCTATTTTGTGGAGAACAACCAAGCGTCTTTCTTGCGCTGTGGGTCGTATCTCATGGAAGAGAATATGTCATTTGAAGCGATAGGTACCTTGTTGACGACTAATGGCGAGCTAATATCCCTTACGGTGAGTCCTGCCTTTACGTTGCAGAGTATCGATGAATATCTGAGCAATCGCATAGGGAGTGAAAAAGGTGAGTTTTTACAAGCTGCAGAAGATCTCAGGCAAGCATATGGACTCTCTTTCAGTGAGGGGTGGTTCTTGAGTGGGACGTATTTGGTTGCAAAAGATCATGCTGCTTTGGATCTGGCCATGCAGATGTATGAAGGTATGCTTCAGTTTCTTCAGCCCCGTCTTGAATCCGAGCAGGTTTCCCTACGCAGTGTTGAGCAGGTTTTGATTGTTGCCTCGCTCATCCAGGCTGAAACGCAAAATGTAGAGGAAATGAAGCTCATTGCCTCAGTCATCTATAATCGTTTGGATAGCGGAGAACCTTTGGGCATCGATGCGACAACCCGATATGAGTTGCAGGATTGGAATAAACCTATTCCCGTGGAGGCGTTGGAAACCAAAACACCATACAACACCCGTCGTAAGGTCGGACTTCCTCCCAGCGGTATCTGTTCGCCTTCAGAGCAAGCCTTGGAGGCCGCTCTGTATCCCCAAGAGAGTACCTATTTTTTCTATCTTCATGGGTTGGATAAGCAAATTCATTTTGCGTTGGACTACGAGGAGCATAAGAAGAACATCAGTGAGTATCGGTAGTGTCTTCTTTTTGTTCTTGTTTATATAAGAAGAAAGAATAGATGCCAGGTACTCCTACCATTACAATAAGAGAGAGAGCGATCACCACATTGGTATACACATCCAAGAGAGCGGATATCAGAATGATGATTGCTGCTATGGTCCAGATCCATCCTGCCAATCGATGGGTTTTATTCCAATTGGTTTCACTGTTAAGCGTCCAGGGAAGCCTGATTCCCACGCTATAATTCTGTTTGCATTTAGGTAGATAGTTGCCGATCACCAAAAAAAGCAAGGCCATGAAGATCGGTACCAATCTGCTTATTCCAATAGGATAGCCAAGAGAGTGGAACAAGGTGAGGGGAATGAACACCAAGGAAAGAAGAGGCAAAAGCCATTTCGAAAGATAGGAAAGAATATGGGCGTTGTTTCTTTTAGGGTCATTATTCAAAACGATTTGCAGAATGATGTTGAGCCCTGCGAATAGGAGGGGAAGACCAAAGGCGGCAAATGCTTTTGAAGCATAGTCGTCAGCAGTCCCTGATGCATTGAAGTGTATTGCTACCTGTTCAGGGAGCTTGTCGTACAGGAAAGCTGAAAGGACCAGGGGCAGCAGACAGAGCAGTGTGGTGATGATCAGTGTTTTGTCAATTTTTTGGTTCATGAAGTTCACTCCCTTGAGTAAATTGGGCACACCACATCATGATCTCTTCAAAGACCGATGCGTTCAGCTCATAGTATATGAAGTTTTTGTATTTGGATTCACTCACCAAGGTGGCTTTTTTCAGTTGGGAAAGGTGGTAGGATACCGTTGCCGATGAAAGGTTCTCCAAACGGGAAGCAATTTCCCCTGCAGTGAGTCGTCCATCCTTGAGCATGGCAAGAATCTGGCGTCGTGCAGGATCTGAGATTGCTTTCATGGTTTCTGAAAAACCCATAGTACCTCTATTTCGAAAAATTTCTAAATAGATGATAATAAGTATCTGCTTCACGGTCAAGAGAGAGTGATTTACTTGGGGCTCTGCCTAGAGATTGCTTGTAGGGGAGGGGCTTTTGATTACGGCTTCTCCAACCAACCATCGGTCAAGCGCTTCTTTGCTGAAACGCCAGTTTCTTCCGACTTTTTGGCAGGGGATTCTTCCCTCTCGGGCGAGAACATATATGGTGGATTCAGCAATTTTTAAATACTCTGAACACTCTCGTAATGTGAATACCTGGTTATTTGATGCATACATGATGCTATTATTAATTAACCTGTTCAAACAGTCAATCTAATATAAAAAAAGTAATAGATAATGGTTATTGTTTTTAAATATTATTTTATGATAGAAAAATATTAAAAATAATAGTTATTAGTCAATAATATTAGAAATTTATTTTTATTGTTGTTAAATGCATATAATTAACAGATAATACGGTTTAATGCTTTACAATATGAAGTAGATGGTGTATGCTGTGAACTATGGAGAGGTTTCCTCTCCTGAAAAAGTAAAATGGGTATGCACTTCAAAGCCAGCATCATCAATTGCTGTTTAACCCGCCCCTTCATCTTCTATTAGCCTAGCTTGCTGAATTATCCAACAAAGGTTTTTCAATTCAGCTGATCATACAGCTTCTACTACAAGAAATTCTCAAAAATCTGTATCAGTACTGGTGTTTCGAAATAGTCGGCCTCTATCGATTATGAAATAGGTGTCTGTTGTGGTGTCGCATGAAAAAAAAGGAGCGGCTTGAGTATGAAAACGATTACCATTTTTTTAGGTGTAGTGCTCGTACTTTTCTCTATGACCTTTCTTGGTTGAGTTTGTTTTTTGTGATTTAGGTAGTTTTTGTAGTGTTGAGAGGTGTTTCGGTACATGACCCGAGGCTCAATGACAACGTACGGAATCTTCGGTTTAGTATCCTCTGCAGTGTCTCCATCACTGTAGGGGGATACTGATACATAAGAAAGAATTAAAGATAAAGTTTTGTATGAGGTCTACAACGGTGAAAAATAGAAATATAGCATATGTTTTGGTCACCTTGATGGTGGTTTGATGGTGAATTATTCCTACCATGATCTTGCTGAACGCGAGTTTGAAGAAGTGATTCCCGATGTCGAGTACTTTGTCGATAATCTGTCTGCTCTTGATTCAGACTATTTCGCATCAAACAGTCTTATGAGCATCAACCTCAAGTTGAA
>JAQVVB010000246.1 GCA_028699215.1 Sphaerochaeta sp.
TGGATGCTTTGTTCAAGAAACTGGACACCGTGGTGTGTACTTCGGCTACCTTGGATTTGAACGATGCGTTTGCTTTCTGGGGAAGTAGGGTTGGATTGCCTTATGATGAGGTGAGGCCCTATCATATCGCTACGTTTACTTCGCCGTTCGATTATCATAATCGCTTGATGTTGCTCACACCCACGGATGCTCCACTGTTGACGAAAGACAATGAGGAATTTTATGTCTCATATATGAGTGAGACCATATTCTCTGCAATTCTTTCCTCTGGGGGAGGAGCCCTTGTTTTGTTCACTTCGTATGCCATGTTGCAAAAGGTGAAAGAACGATTGCAGTCCCGATTTGAAAAAGAAGGGCTTGATTTGTTTTGCCAAAGGGATATGGATCGTTATACCCTGCTCAATCGGTTCATTTCACAGAAAGACAGCACGTTGTTTGCAACGTCTTCCTTTTGGGAGGGTGTGGATGCTCCTGGAGATACCCTTAGGATGGTAATCATCGTTAAACTTCCTTTCAATGTACCTACTGATCCGGTATTCAAGGCTCGATGTGAGGCCATTGATAAGAATGGTGGGAGTGGGTTTTACCAGCTGGCCTTGCAGGAAGCTACGATGAAGCTCAAACAAGGGTTTGGTCGGCTGATGCGTAATACCGGTGATACCGGGGTGGTCCTGATTTTAGACAGTAGGGTGGTGAGTAAGAATTATGGGGTGTATATGATGCGTTCTCTTCCTGAAAGTTTTCACCCTGAGACAGAGACTTCAGGTATCTGTGATAAAATTGAAAATTTCCTTTATGCATCAAAATAAAGCAAAAAAAAGAGATGGGGTTGAAAAACTCCATCTCTTTCCTTGATAGGTATCTGCTACTCGATGACTGCCAGAATATCTTTCATGCTGAGAATCAAATATTCTTGGCCATCAGCTTTCACTGACGTTCCTGAGTACTTGTCATGCATGACACGGTCGCCTACCTTAACGGTTACTTTCACCTTATCGGTGCCTTCGCCGACTGCAACAACAGATCCGATCTGAGTCTTTTCCTGTGCAGTCTGAGGAATGTAAAGACCGCTTGCGGTCTTTTCCTGAACCTCTTCGATTTTCACCAATACTCTGTCTGCCAAAGGCTTAATTGTCATTGTATCTTCCTCCAAACAAATTAATGTTTCTGTGTGTTTGCGAAGGATTGCCTTCGCTTCAGTTAATATAGTGAAAAGCTCCAATAGAGGCAAGGATAATCAAAGGATTATCAGAATAGACTTGTGATGACGGGCTCTCTATCCGTATATAATGACATGCTGTGAACAAATTACACACTGAGAAGTTTATGTAGGTTTTTACTTGCCGTTAATAGGAGCTCTTATTATATTCAATGTGGACGGAAGAGGCGTCCTTGATATGGATATTGCAACCAAAGAGGAAAAACAGCTGATGCTTGCACAGAGTTACGGATTTTTGTCCGAGAACGCTACACCTGAGCAAATCTGGCAGCATTTTTATCATCTTGGCTGCTTGTTTGCACGATCTCAGAATCTGGTCAGCTCGTTAGGCTGTTTCATTGATACCTTCTTGATACGTGGGAATGAGATACACTGTTCCGATAAGCAGTGGGTTGATTTTTTCCGCCGACAGTTCAGCATTTACCTTCTGGGAAAAAAGCGTATCTCTTGTTCGCTCAGTGAAGGAGATATGATTCATGATTTCCTGAAGTCAGAGTACGAACAGCTTCGAAGGGATATTGAAGAGAGTGAGATTCCTTTCTGTTGCGACAACCTTAATGCTTGGTTCTCTTCTTTGGAACTTGATTTCCCTTGGCTTATTGATGAAGATGTTCCTCAATGGTCCATTGGGTAACAAGTATTTCTTCTCTTTTGGTGCATTAGTGTCATAATGGCCCTTTATTCTGAAGTATTTTCTGCAATGGGTCAAATTGACACTAAATTGAGCACAATATGGTTTTGTATACCACGAAATCTTGGAAATTGAAGAGAGCAGAAATTACTAAAATGATACACAAAAGCAAATAAGCCAATTAGAAAAAAACTTGGCACGCAATATGCAATTACCTCTTCATAACCCATGGAGGGGTGCACAAGATGAATGCCAATAAAAACATGCTGAATAATAATGACGATAGATATGCTTACGACGATGCAAATATTCTCACCATGTACTTGAAGGAAATAAACAGGATTCCCCTTCTTACTCCTGAAGAGGAGATGAGGTTAGCCAAACGTGCTGTCAAAGGTGATGAATTCGCTCGGAAAAAAATAATTGAGTCGAATCTTCGCTTTGTGGTAAATGTTGCAAAGAAGTACCAGAACCAAGGACTTCCCCTTATTGATCTCATCAATGAAGGAAACATTGGACTCATGACGGCTTTGGACAAGTTTGACCCAGATAGAGGATACCACTTCATCAGTTATGGTGTTTGGTGGATCAGGCAGGCTGTCATGAAAGCAATCAATGAGAAGAGTAGGGCTGTTCGCCTTCCTCTCAATAGAACCAATGAGTTGTTGCAGATCCAAAAAGCACAAAAGTCTCTTATGAACCAGAACAACACTGAAGATCCTACCGTTGAAGAGATTGGAGAGCTTACAGGCCTTGACCCTTCCCATGTGAGTGACTTGCTGGCCATCAGCCGAGAGATGGTAAGTCTTGATGCCCCTGTGTTCAATGACAATGGAAACAGCAACATCGGTGATTTCATCGAAGATGCCACACAGTCACCTGAAGACTCCTTGATGGATGTTTCATTGAAAGAAGACATCAATCTTGTTCTTTCACAGCTAAGTGACAAGGAACGCGAAATCATCGAATTACGGTATGGTCTGGTAGGAAAAAGCCCTATGTCCCTTAAGGAAATCGGGGAGCTTTACAACCTTACCAAGGAAAGAATTCGACAGATTGAGAAGAAAGCCCTTGAGAGATTGAAGAACCCTTCTAGAAGCAAGATTCTTGAGAGTTACATTGCATAAGAAGCACTGAGAGATGTGCCTAAGCATATAGATGAAAACCGGACATTTCGATGTCCGGTTTTCCTTTTCGGTGGGTTTGACATGCAAAATAATGTATGTTAGTATGCTAAATATAAAGTTTGCATGCAAATTATAAATCTGTATTCAAACTTACCCAAGGAGTATGTATGGTTCAGTCGAAAGATGTTTCTGAGATGATTTTTTCCACACTCAAAAACGAAATACTTGAACTCACCATCAAGCCTGGACAGCTCATGACTGAAAACTCTCTGTGTGAAAGATTTTCGGTTTCACGTACTCCTGTACATGTCGCTCTTCAGCGGCTGTCGGATGCCGGTCTTTTGGAGATGGTTCCTTATAAAGGGGTCAGGTCGACTTTGTTGCGATTTGATGATGTTCGTCAAACCATTTCCATGAGGATTATTCTTGAAGTTCAAGCCATTTGTGATTTCATTGATATTGACGACCCTTTTTATTTTGAGGATTGTCAACATAATCTACGTAAGCAAGAGATACTGCTTGCTTCTGAAGGGTTCACCCCTGCAACGTTCTATCAGTTGGATTCAAAACTACATCAAATCTGGTTCGAACGGGTAAGGCTTCCAAAGATTTGGGACATGATCCAAGAATTTGAGGTCTATTATACCCGTTTCAAGATGCTTGATATTGTTGAGATGCATGATTTCCAAGGAATCTACTCGGAACATGCACAGTTGCTTGATTTGATCAAAAACAAGAGAAAAGATCAGGTACGCGCTTTGATCACCTACCATATGTATGGGGGGATACGAAGATTGTTCGATAAGTTGGGTGGCGAGTTGGCCCCTTACTTTGAAGATAGTGATGAAATGGAATCTTTCATCAAGAACATCCGAACGTTTGAACGACCGTAGGATGATTACACAGCAAGGAGAATTATAATGGACATACGTTATTCGACGGGCAAGGAAGCCTTTGCAAGGATGAACACGGAGGAGCTGCGCAAGGAGTTCCTGATCGAGGACATCTTCAGAGCGGACGAGGTGAGCGGGGTCTACTCGCACATCGACCGCATCGTGACGATGGGGGCGATGCCGGTGGAAAGGAAGCTGGAGCTGTCGCAGAATCTGGACCCCATGGCCGACTTCGGCGTGGAGTACTATCTGCAGAGGCGGGAGTTGGGCATCATCAACATAGGCGGGGACGGATTGGTAGAGGCCGACGGCAAGATATATGACATCGTGCACTTTGATGGACTGTATCTTCCGATGGGCACAAAAAAAGTCTACTTCAGCAGCAAGAATGCCTCAAACCCTGCAAAGTTCTACATGAATT
>JAQVVB010000247.1 GCA_028699215.1 Sphaerochaeta sp.
AGCGAGTTTAGTATTGAGATGACATATTTGTTTCTTCTTATTTTTTTGGAAAAATCTTGCAATATGTTTTGTCCATGGTCATCACGGAGATTTATCGTTTTATCTACTGCAAGAATGTCACAGGCAATGAGAACTATTTCTTTGTTTGCTTGTAACCAATCATGATGGAAATCAAAATGATTGCCAATGCTGACATGGCGTACTCTTGTTTCTACAAGATCACGTAGGATGATTGTTTCAGGTAAGAGCCAATTGTCGTTGGCAATACTCAAGGAAAGTGTGTCGTAGATGTATGCCCAAGCCAAGCCTCCACAGGTTTTACCCTGATAATTCCAATTGCTTTCAATAAATTGGGTTTCTTGTAATTCTGAATACGACGTTTCATAAGGCGAGGCAAAAAAGCCATAGGCGAAATCCATGATGTTGCGAATGTTTTTGAGTCTCGGATTACTTTGAAGATAGTCAAATATGGCTTGTCTGTCTGATGCCGAAAACCTACATATTGAGAATCCTTCTTTCTTGCTCCGTATATAGACTTCCTTGAGATTGGTGATAAAAGCATATTCCACCGGTATTGAGCAATCTAGTGAGAGTTCATTGAAATAAAGTTCCATTATTACTTCCTATATCAATTTGGACATCAGGTTTCCCCATTCATCAAGAAGTCCTTCGGGATAGGTGTTCAATTCGCCCTTTTCATCAATTTCAATGGCAGTCACATGAGTTTCCAGGTTATCTTTCTTTGAGAAATAGAATATTCCCAAATCTTCATTATGGAGAGTGTGTTCTTTTACGGCAACACGAATACCATTGATTATGTGGTCACTATGCGATTCGCAGAAAATTTGTACACCGTTATTTGCAGCCAAAGCAATGATTTTTGCAATTTCGCTTTGTCCTCGTGGGTGTAAATGTGACTCTGGGTTTTCAATCAGTACAAGGTCTCCTGGTTTTGCCACAAGTAAAATTAAAATTATCGGAAAAACATAAGGTATTCCGAATCCCACATTGACTGGTGAAAATTCATCTGTCAAATCCCTATTATTCTCATATTTCATTGACAGTTTCACCCGTTCCAGATTACTGAAAAGTTCAGCTTTTATCCTTATTCCGGGAGAAATTTCCGACATCCAGGCAGAGACTTGATCAAAGAGAGTATCAGATTTTGCCTTTTTGTTGCACATGTTCGTTGATATTTTTTTGGAGCCATTTTTTGCCAGGTAAAGTGGTGCATACTCTCCTGTAATGCCAATATTGTTTTTCCAACCGGTAGTCTCATAGGATTTTTTAGGGCCAATATGTTCTGCCCCAAGATAAAAAAAGTTCTGTTCCTGACTGAATAGGGGAATCTTGTCAAGAATCGTGCTTTCTGCGCTAGAAGAGTTTTTATACAGTGTTAAGCTATCTGCATCATTATTTGCAAGGTCGTACGTATAGCGTAGGTCAAGCTCCAATCCTTTTTCGAAAGAAAGGAAATAACGGATTTTAGAATGCTCATCAGCCTTCTGGAAGAAGATATCCTTTTGTGTTCCCAGGCTGATGAGGTCTCCATTTGTAAGGAGGGTATCGAAGGAGCCTTTGTTTGTAAGGTAACTTTGCCGAAGCAGCAAAAGGCTTTGGATGACTGAAGATTTCCCCATTCCGTTCAAGCCAAAGAACAAATTAAGATTGCTTGTTTTTAGAATGATTCTCTTAAGGGATTTGAAGTTCTCGATTTGGATATATTGAATCATGCAAGTACCTTCTCTAATAATTCTTTGAATTTCATATGTCTGATTTTGGCATTTTTTTCATATCCAGTAGCATTGGATATGCTCTGATAGAATCCATTGTCTTTAAATAACTGTAAATAAGCACCAATGAACGGTGTTTTTCGTTCAATTAATATTCTTGCCTGTTCAGGCGAAAGCTGAGCTAGGTTAACCGAGATGCACTCAAAAAGCGGTTTGTTGATAGGACCAAAATTTTGTATGCCTTTATTTTCTTGGTTAAATGGTTTTCTAAAGGCATTTTCTTCAAATAGACTGTAAGATAGTTCCATTGCTTGCTTAAAAGCCTTTCGATAATCCTCAAGGAACGGAGCTGGAGCAGCTTTGATGGTATCAAGTCCATCACAGAGAAATTCTTCTAGGTTTCCTTTGTATGCGTCGACTGAAAGGATATAAAAGGATAAGAACCGATTTACGAATTCGCGGTCAAGCATTCGGTTGGAAGATATACGATTACGCGTAGCAAGCAAAAAGGACGTATACTCCGCCATTTCCTTTAGTAGCTGAGCAGCTTGCCCTCTGTAAACCGAATTTTTAATTTCTGCAGGGGTCAAGGTCATACCGCCAGTATTGATACGTTCAAAGATACTGTTGCGGACTTTGTCTGGGGTCCCTTGTCTGATGAGGTAGGCAATTATTGTCTGTTCCTTGATTCTTCTTTGAATATCTCTGGGAAGATCTTCAAAATAGCACCCTTCATACTCATTTAGATACTCTAGGTTTTTTAGTCTCAATTTGTTTTTACTATCGGTAGGTTCAACAACAAAGCGTTTCATAGCCCATAAGCGTTGCAAGCCATCGACAACAATCCATTTGTTTTCATTGGAACCATCGAAATAAAAGGTAGGAAGGGGAATTCGTATGATCAATGACTCAATAAGCCTACTCTGTTTAACATCATTCCAGAGGTTTGGGTTTCGCTGAAAGTCTGGAGTCAATTCAATTTCATCATGGCTGAGTCGTTCAAAGACATTGCTCAAGACCAAAGGTTGAGAGACGATATCTACATCAAGGGGGTTGAAAGGCTTGCTGATTTGCACAACATGAGCATCTTCATACAGCTCTTCATTCTCAATAGTATCATTCTGATCACTCATTGTCCTTCTCCACTGCATTTGATTATAGGTGAAAAGGGGTAACTCCACAAGGAAGGTTTGATTAATAAAATTATTGAACGGGTGTTTGGATTATGCAAGTTAGCTTTAGACTATATGACTCAAATTTCCGTCCAAGTTATATCTAGGATTTGAATAATTCTTTTATATGGTTGCAGAAAATGTCAGAAAGTGCGTGACAAAAGCATTAAACATAGTGATAATTGTATCTATGATAGATGCCAATGCCAAACCAACGAAGATCATCCATGGCACCAACAAGAATATCAGCAGTACTCCAGATCAAATCGGCTTTTTGGTATATTGAAATCTTAGTCTTTTCAACGAGCATCTGTTCAGCAGTCATTATATGTCTTTTCCTTATAGTATTAGCAGGTTATGGTTAATACACGATAGTAAACAACAATCAATTTATGAGTGAGCTTATCGCTACCCTGATGGTGTAAGTTGCTCATCTTGGTATTTATTATTGATTAAAATCCATTTTCTCACCTTATGTATTGTTTCCATTGGTGTATATTTCTAGTGCTTATAGTACAACACAACATGTGTTGAGAATAGACTTTCTTTTTATCAAATACCAGTAAGTTAGGGAAAAATTGTGGTTTTATCACTGTTAAGAATAGAAGGAACTACTATTTCGTAGTTCATCACTTTTAGTTGCCGTCTTTCATGATCTAGAGGGGAGAAAGAGATTTACTTTTGTGCTGACCATGCTGAGAAATAGAAAGCGGTTGGAACCACAATATTTTACGCAAGTTCTGTATAAACAAAACTGTAATAAGAATATACAATCTGTATAAATGTATAGTGAAAACAACTGAAATATCCAAATAGTGAGCGGAACAGTTCAATAAAATTGCAATGGAATCACTTGAAATGCAAGATACTCCTCTTGTATAATTCAAACATAAAGAACGAAAAGGAGAAAAATCATGAGAACAAATGAAAATCAGAAAAAAGAAAGCATTGAATTCCTGATTAAGAACACGGATATGTTCTTGGATTCAGATTATAATAGAGTTGAAGCACAAATTGAAGGACATCGGTATTTCTTAGGGAAAGATTTGAAATGCCCGATTACTTGGGATGAAGCAGTCTATTCTTGGATGAGCAATATTTACCAGCCGATCAGCCAGGTAATGGAAAACTTGACAACCCAGATGAGCTTCCCTGGAAGACGGAGAGCAGATGTGTTCTTCGAAATTTGTGACCACCTGTACTTCTTGAGCCTGCAAAAGGGTTATGAAGTGAATCCATATGATGCAGTCATTCACTATGACGCAACATTCGGGAAGGCCATTGGAAAATTCTTGGCAAAGCTACAGGTAGCAAAAAACGTTGCCTAACACATAGAATCTCAAGAGTT
>JAQVVB010000021.1 GCA_028699215.1 Sphaerochaeta sp.
GAACCGGAGGATACCAAGGCAATAATTACCAAGGCCAAGGTGGTCAAGCTCCGAGAACCGGAGGATACCAAGGCAATAATTATCAAGGCCAAGGTGGTCAAGCTCCAAGAACCGGAGGATACCAAGGCAATAATTATCAGGGCCAAGGTGGTCAAGCCCCGAGAACTGGTGGATACCAAGGCTCTGGAGCTCCGCGTCCTGCTGGTTCTACTGGCTATGTGCCAAGAACCGGTGGATATCAACCAAGAACTGGTGGTGCCCCTGGTGGGTTCAGGCCTCAGGGTGGTTTTAGACCTCAGGGTGGACCTGGTCGTCCTCCTTTTGGTGCCAATAACAGACCTGGAGCAGGCAAGCCTGGTACGAGTAGTGGGCAAGATCTCGATGCTCTGAACCAGAGAACTCCCAAAAAGACCTTCAAGAAGAAGGATTCTGCGTCGTATAAAAAGCGAAACGCTGAAGAAGAGAAAGAGTTCCAGATTCAGAGAAGAAAAGAACAGGCCGCTGCAAAGCTTGCTTCTGTTCCCAAGAATATCGACATGATGGAAGTCATTACTGTCTCTGATCTTGCCAAGAAAATGAATCTTAAGGCAAGTGAGATCATTGCCAAGCTTTTCAAGATGGGCATGATGGTAACGATTAACCAGCAGATAGACTATGAAACTGCAGGTATCATTTGCAGTGAATACAACTGTGAAGTTCATCTTGTTTCCCTGTACGACGAAACTTTGATTGCACGTGACCCAGAGACCAATGAAGATCTTGTTGATCGTGCTCCAATTGTTACCGTTATGGGTCACGTTGACCATGGTAAGACGAAACTGCTTGACGCAATTCGTTCAACCAAGGTTGCTGAAGGTGAGTATGGCGGCATAACTCAGCATATCGGCGCATATAAAGTCGATTTGCCTGGAAAGGGAGAAGTCGTTTTCCTCGATACTCCTGGACATGCTGCATTCTCCATGATGCGTGCACGCGGAGCTCAAGTCACCGATATTGTTATTCTTGTAGTTGCTGCCAATGATGGCGTCATGCCACAGACACGTGAGGCAATTGACCATGCACGTGCTGCGAATGTTCCTATCATCGTTGCAATCAACAAGTGTGACTTGCCTGAGGCAAAACCTGACAGGGTCATGCAACAGTTGTCCGATCTTGGGTTGATGCCCGAGGCATGGGGTGGCCAAACCTTGTATTGTCAGATTTCTGCTCTCAAGAAGATTGGTATCGATGAACTGCTTGATACGGTTCTTCTACAAGCTGAAATTCTTGAACTGAAAGCCAATGCAGGATGCAGAGCTGAAGGTAAGGTTATTGAAAGCCGTATCGATCAGGGACGTGGTATTGTTGCAAGTATTTTGATTGAACGTGGAACGCTTCATCAAGGCGATCATTATGTTGCAGGTATTTACCCTGGTAGAGTCCGTGCAATGTTTGATGACAAGGGTCGCAAGATAGAATCTGCAGGTCCTTCGACTCCTGTTGAAATCATTGGACTTTCTGATATTCCAGGAGCTGGCGATCCGTTCCAGGTCACTGAAGATGAGAGACAAGCTAGACAGGTAGGAAACAAGAGACAAGAACTTGAACGACTCGGCGACAGCCGTAACGTGAAGAAAGTCACTTTGGACAATCTCTATTCCAAGATTAAGGAAGGAGCCATCCAAGAGTTCAATGTCATCATCAAGGGTGATGTGCAGGGTTCTGTTGAAGCTCTTCAGGGTTCTTTGGAGAAACTTTCCAACGATGAGATCCACCTCAATGTTATCCGTGCTTCTGCTGGAGCAATCATTGAAAGTGACATCACCCTTGCAAGTGCATCCAATGCTCTGGTCATCGGCTTCAATGTCAGACCTACTCCTCGTGCTCAGGTTCTTGCAGACCAAGAAAAAATTGAAATCCGCAAGTACAACATTATTTATGATGTGGTTGATGATGTACGTGATGCTATGGAAGGCATGCTTGCTCCAGATATCCGTGAGGTTGACATTGGATCCGTTGAGGTTCGAGAAACCTTCAAGGTGCCGAAGATTGGTACTATTGCAGGTACAATGGTCCTCAAGGGTAAGGTCAAGCGTAATAGTCTGGTAAGAGTTATTCGTGATTCAATCCAAATCAATAAAGAAATGGTACGTCTTTCAAGCTTGAAACGCTTCAAGGATGATGCCAAGGAAGTAACTGAAGGATTCGAATGTGGTATTGGACTTGAGAATTTCCACGACCTCCAAGTCGGTGATATTCTTGAGATCGTAGAAACAGAAGAAGTGGCACGTAAGCTGGAGTCAAACGATAAAGCATGAGTGAATACAGCCAGAAACGTATAGAAGCTAGACTCTCCGAGGCAATCAGTACGCTGATTGTCAAAGGAGAGATTAAAAACCAGCACCTCAGCACACTCTGTTCAGTCAGTCGTGTTGAAGTCTCTGTGGACAATGCCTTTGCAGTCGTCTATATATCTTCCGTTTTGGATGATAAGACGCTGCAAGACAGCGTTGCTGCGCTCCAAGGGGCCAGTGGCTTCATACAGAAACGAGTAGGGGCTTTCTTGAAAACCCGAAACACTCCAGTACTGAGATTCAAAGCTGATTTCTCTTTGAGGGATGGGCAAAAGATCAATGCACTGATTGATTCGCTGGTGGAAGATGGGAAATAGATCAAGCATACTGCTGGTCAACAAACCAAGTGGTATAACTAGCTTTGCATCCCTAGGGACTATCAAGCGTACCGTTGATCCAAAAGTCGGACATGCTGGTACGCTTGATAAATTTGCCCAAGGTTTGATGATCGTATTAACCGGAAGTATGACCAAATTGAATGTCCTGTTCTCCACGATGGACAAACGGTATCGTGCTACCATTTGTTTTGGTGAAGAAACCGATACCCTCGACCCCGAGGGTGAAATCATTGCCACTGGTACCATACCTTCTCTTGAAACGATCAAAGAAGCCATACATAAGCATTTTATTGGAGAGATTCAACAGAAACCACCCCAGTATAGTGCCCTCCACATACAGGGCAAAAGGGCTTCGGCGCTTGCCAGAGAAGGTAAAGTTGTTGAAATGGAGAGTCGACCAATTTCAGTCTATTCTTTTGAACCAATATCATTCGATGGGAAGTTTCTTGTTGCGGACATTCATGTTTCTAAAGGAACTTACATTCGATCTCTTGCAAGAGATTTGGCACTGGCCTGCAATTCAAGAGGATATTTGGTTGCTCTCACCAGAACACAAATTGGTCCTTATCAGCTGGACGAAGCTTGTTTGTCACAAGATACAGATCTTTTATTGGCATCGGTTGACAATACCGATGAGTTGATGAAAAGAGTAGACTCACTTTCTCTATTGGAAGTAGGTGATGAACTGCTTTTTTCTTTAGGCAATGGACAGTATCCAACGCAGTATTCTACCATCAGGCATGCAGAGCATGATACCTACGCTGCTGTATACAGCAAAGACGGGATCTTGCGGTGCGTCCTTGATTTGCAACAGCAGAAGATCATTGCACAGATACATTCATTTTCAGCAAGGACTAGTCGATGAAACGGTATGACTTCATGCATCTCAGTGAACATCCAACCCTTTGGCAGACAACTATGTGTGTCTCGGTTGGTGTGTTTGATGGTTTGCATGTAGGCCACTTACAGATATTGAAACGGGCGGTTGAACTATCTCGTCAGAATGGATGGGATTGCATGGCAATTACCTTTGATAAAAACCCGAAGATGGCCATGAAAGTCCAACCGTATCACAGCAGGCTTACCAGTGAAGCCCAAAGTGAAGAAATATTGGCAAATCTAGGTATCGATCACTTGGTTGTCATTGACTTTTCTCCCGATTTCAGTAAACTCACAGCTGAGGAGTTCCTCGCACTCATCTGTTCATTTTGTCAGTTGAAGGCGATGGTTGTCGGTGAGGATTTCCGCTGCGGTGCCCCGGTTTCAAGCGCCGGACCTGTTCAGCTGCAGGAACATCTATCCCGATTAGCACCTAGTGCCATCTTGGAAATCCCTTCGTTTGTCAGAACGGCTAATGGAGAGATTGCAAGCAGTACGTTGGTGCGGCAAAAACTTCTTAAGGGCGCTTTGGAAGAAGTCCAGAGTATGCTCGGCAGACCTTATTCGTTGGACTTGGTGTCTTACCCCTCCAAATTCATTCAAAACGGTTTGCTGTACAGAACTGCTTCGTTCATGCAACTTCTGCCCCCGGTAGGAGAGTATGAGGCGACCATGATTCTTTCTGATAACCGAGAATTTGAAGTTATCGTCTCCATTCGTGACGATAAACTCTTCATTCAGGCAAAGAAAGAGATGTGGGACCCAAAAACGGTTCGTACAAAATGTCTTAGCATTGCTAAGAGGAGTGTTACATGATCACTAAGGAACAGAAACAAGAAATCATCGTCAAATTTGGCGGAGATGCTGCAAACACCGGTTCGACTTTGGCACAGATTGCCATGCTTACCGCTCGTATCAATGACCTTCAGCCCCACTTCAAGAAGAACCCTAAGGACCATGCTGGTACACGCGGTTTGCTGAAGATGGTTGGCCAACGCAGAAGACTTCTCAAATACTTGAGAAACAATGATATCAACGCCTATCGTTCTCTGATTGCTGAGCTCGGCTTGAGAAAGTAGTTGTTGTGTTGATGATTTTGTAGGATTTTGTGAATAGCTCCATCAGCTAACCAGCTGTTTGGAGCTATTTCAGTTTTCACATAGAACAAAAAGAACAAAGAAAGGAATAAGAACATGCAAGAAGTAAAAAAAGTTTCCGTAAAGATCGGTAATTCCGAACTGGTTTTTGAAACCGGTAAAATCGCAAAACAAACGAGTGGGGCAGTGTACGCACACTATGAAGGCAGCGCAGTTATCGCTACTGTTTGCTGTGGCAAGGAGCCTACCGAGGCCCTTGATTATGTTCCCCTCAGTGTTGAATATAACGAAAAATATTATGCTGCTGGAAAAATCCCTGGGGGTTTTCTCAAAAGAGAATCAAGACCTAAGGACAAGGAAATCCTGGTAAGCCGTTTGATCGACCGTCCCATGAGACCTTTGTTCAATAAAGCTTTTGGACGTGAAATCCAGATTGTACCCACTGTTGTTTCATCTGACATGAACAACACTCCAGACATCATTGCCATGAATGCAGCCTCTGCAGCAGTCACCATCAGTGACATCCCTTTCGATGGGCCTATTGCAGCAGTAAGAATTGCATTGCTCGATGGTGAATATATCATCAACCCTACCTTTACACAGATTGAAAAAGCCTCTTTGGAAATTGTTGTTGCCGGTACCCGTGATGGTATCACCATGGTTGAAGGTGGAGCAAAAGAAGTAGACGAAGAAACCATGCTTGCTGCTATTGCCAAGGCCCAACCTGTCATCAATAGCATCATTGATGCTCAGCTTGAACTGAAGAAACTCGCAGGTAAAGAAAAACTTGCCATCTTCGAGAGTAAAGTTGACCTTTCCTGGCTTGAACCTGTTCGTTCTTTTGCGTATCCCTTGATCAAGGAAGCATCCTTCGTAAAAGGAAAGATGGAACGCTATGCTGCTCTTGCCGTTGCCCAGAACAAGGTCAAGGAAGAGTTTGCAACCCTACTTGAAGAAGATTCCAAAAGACCTAGCCAGCTTTCAGGGCTGTTCGAAGACCTTGAGTATGAAATTCTCCGTGCATCCATTCTTAACGATGGAAAGAGAACCGATGGTCGTTTGGTTGACGAAATCAGACCTATTACCTGTGAAGTCGGTTTGCTTGCCAGAACCCATGGTTCTGCACTGTTCACTCGTGGTGAAACACAGAGCTTGGCAGTTACCACCCTCGGTACCGCTTCTGATGAACAGATGTTTGATACCATCGATGGTGAAAAGAGTTTCAGCAGCTTCATGCTGCACTACAACTTCCCTCCGTACAGCGTAGGTGAGTGTGGTAGGCTCGGTACCGGCCGAAGAGAAATTGGCCATGGTCACCTTGCTCAAAGAGCACTTGAAGCCATTATCCCCCCAAAGGAGCAGTTCCCGTACACCATCCGTGTAGTCAGTGAGATTATGGAATCCAATGGTTCCTCATCCATGGCATCTGTTTGTGGCGGCTGTCTCTCTTTGATGGATGCCGGTGTTCCCATTAAGAAACCAGTTGCTGGTATTGCAATGGGTTTGATCACCGAAGGTGCTGACTACTCCAAATACGTTGTTCTTTCCGATATTCTCGGTGAAGAAGACCACCTCGGAGATATGGACTTTAAGGTAACGGGAACCAAAGATGGTATCACTGCTTTCCAGATGGACATCAAGATTGCCGGTGTAACTCCAGAAATCATGAGCAAGGCACTCGACCAAGCCAAGCGCGGTAGAATGCACATTCTTGGAATCATGGAGAAATCACTGTCAGAATCTCGCACTGAAATCAGTGAATATGCACCCAAAATTCTCACCATGAAAGTTGATGAGGAGAAAATTGGAGCTGTCATTGGTACAGGCGGAAAAACCATCAAGGCCATTGCAGCTCAAAGTGGTGCAGAAGTGAATATTGCTGATGACGGAACCGTTACCATCTATGGTAGAAACAGTGCTTCAGCTCAATTGGCCAAAGATCTTGTCAAGTCGATTGTTGAAGAACCAGAAATCGGAAGAATCTACCAGGGAACTGTAAAGAGAATCATGGATTTTGGTGCTTTCATTGAAATTCTTCCTGGAAAAGAAGGTCTTTGCCATATTTCAAAACTTGCAAAGACAAGAGTCCAGAATGTTGAAGATGTCTTGACTGTTGGTCAGGTTATTCCAGTAAAACTTATTGAAATTGACCGCCAGAACAGACTTAACCTCAGCTATATCGATGCTCTTGAGTCCAAGTAACAATGGATAGAGAACTTGTTGATGTAGCAATTACGCTGAAAGCGGGTGCCAAAACACCCGCTTATGCAACTTTGGACAGTGCAGGTGCAGATCTCTGTGCCTGCCTTGACCAAGATATGGTCATTCACAGTGGATGTTTCGACATGGTTCCTACCGGTATTTCCCTTGCTCTTCCCATTGGATTTGAGGCGCAGGTGCGTCCCCGTTCTGGATTAGCAGCGAAATTTGGTGTTACTGTTCTCAATAGTCCAGGAACCATTGATGCAGATTATCGAGGTGAAGTGAAGGTCATCCTTATCAATCATGGTAAAGAAGACTTCATCATTCATCATGGTGATCGAATTGCCCAGATGGTCATTGCGCGGTACGCTCAGGTATCCTTTTCTCATAAAGAGAACTTGGACACAACGCAGAGGGGTCGGGGAGGCTTCGGTTCAACAGGAGTATAGCAGTGGCTCATAATGATCGCTATACGTTGGTGTATCGACATATTGGAAGAGAGTATTTACTCTCGTTTGTCGTGGCATTCTTCTTTTTCTTTTTTATTTTTTTTATTAATCAAATCCTTCTCATAGCACAAAAAATCCTGTTGAAAAACGTGGATTTTTTTGCTGTTTTTCAACTCATCCTTCTTTCAATACCACAATTTCTCCTCTACACCTTTCCCTTCAGTTCCCTCACTGCCTCAAGTATGGTTATCGGAGATTTATCAGGAAGCAATGAAATTTTGGCAATTCGTGCTTCTGGAATATCCTTGAAGCGGGTATTTTATCCAATCATCGCACTTTCCATTCTCTTTTCTGCCATGACATTTTTTACTGCTGATGTAGCGCTTCCTTGGAGTACCCGCCAATATAAAGCACTCTATGCCTCATTGATGAAAGACCTGCCTACCTTGGAACTCACCAGCAACAGTACCAATACCATTGGTGATAAAGTCATGGTGAACAAGAAAGTGCTTGGTTCAACAGTAGAAAACATAATACTTTTTGATCTTTCAAACTCGAAAGAGAGCCAGATACTCAGTTCACCAAAAGGGGAAGTCACCCTCGTGGATTTACAGAATTTCATCTATCTGTTGGACCTGACATCTCCACTTATCATGAATTCGAATCAAAATGACATTAATTCCTGGTCACTTTCCCGAGCAGACACAGCCAAATTCTATTTAAACTTTTCAGGACAAGTGGCATCATTGGCGACGGCTCTTCCTTCACAGCTTTCCATAGAAGAATTAAAAAGCAGCATTGCAAAACACAAGATCACGTTACAGAGAGACTACACAACCAACGAAGAGAAACTATCTGAAGCCAAAGAAAAAGCAGCTCTTCTTGCATATGGTCTTGATGCTGGTATCGATTTCGATGAAGACGCCTTTATAGCTGCCCAGGAAGAGATTACAGAACTTGAGGACAAGGTGCTTATCAATTTTTACTATCAGTATTATCGTGCAGAACTCCATAAGAAATATGCACTCTCTGCTGCTTGTTTCATGTTGGTGTTTCTCACCTTTTCGCTCTCCTTCTATAAAGTAAAACATGGACGTCTCATAGGGTTTGGACTCTCCATGCTTATTGCGGTCCTTTATTGGTATATGCTGTTTTTTGCCCAGATGAAGATTTTTTCCACTGTCATCAATCCAGGCTTTCTTATTTGGACACCAAACTTTATACTTTTTGGTGCTGGGATACTTTTACTTTTACGATCGAGGCATCTATGAAATTGATAGACCGCTACAGTATTGATTCAATTACCAAAGTAACCTTCGTTACCTTGTTGCTTTGTACTCTCATGCTGGTGAGCGTAGATCTTTTCACTCATCTCGATTCCTATGTGAACAGCAATGTCCCTTTTTTCACCATATTCACATTGAGCCTTCTCTACATGCCTGAAGCCATGGTGTTCGCTTTAGGACCTTCAGTATTGTTTTCCACTGCTTTTCATCTCTCTCAACTACAAGCAAACAATGAATTGATATGTTTTTTCAATGCAGGAATCAGTTATCGTCGCCTGCTGGTTCCCATTCTCATGCTTGGTCTGTTTTTCTCATGCTTACAGTTTGGAGTGAACGAGTACCTTGCAATTCCTTTCTCTCGGCAACGTTCCGTTCAGCAAAATGAACTCTTTGGACTTCGAAGTACTTTTGACAATAGGAACATCACCCTCAGTGATCTGGAAGGTGGATTCGTCGTACATGCTTCGCACTATAATGACAGTACAAAAAAACTTACTGATGTCATCCTTGTGCTTCAGAATGAAGAAGGTGGACTTTCCACCCGTATCGATGCGACCTCAGCTATCTGGAATGAAAAGAACGCAACTTGGGAACTATCCAATGCAATTATACATGAACTTGTTGGCGATACCGTTGAATCACGAAGAGAGAACCTCTATATTTCTGATCAATTCACCCTTGAACCGAGTTTCTTTCGCAACCTGTCATCCGATATCAAGACAATGGAATTGGATTCTGCGTTCAGGTATCTGAAAAGAATCAAAGTGTTGGACCCCTCGATGTGGCATGTCTATGCTTCGGATTTTGCCAACAGGATACTTGGATCGCTTACTCCTCTGGTCTTGCTTTTCATTGCATGTACCATTAATTATACGTTCAAGAAAAACGTCTTGTTGTTTAGCATCATCATGAGTATAAGTATCGCGGTAATCTTTTATGTGGTACAGATGGTTACTCTGATCATGGCAAAACAAGGAGTCATCGGTCCTATTTGGGGTATGGTAATCCCCATGATTGTGATAGTATCCATAGCGATACTAGAACGTTTCTTTTTTCATTGAGGATTAGTATGCAGAAAATATTTTCAGTAACACACAATGATGTGAACAGCAATGCAAGATTAGGAGTGCTCTCACTTCCCCATGGAGAAGTACAGACTCCCGCATTCATGCCTGTAGGGACCAACGGTACGGTAAAGGGTATGTATCATGAGAATGTCGAGAAAATCGGATACAAGCTTATCCTCGGCAATACCTACCATCTGTATTTAAGACCAGGTCTTGAAGTGCTTGAGCAGTTTGGTGGATTACATTCATTTTCTCATTGGGACCATAATCTACTTACTGACAGCGGTGGATTTCAGGTGTTCTCTCTTTCAGGTCTAAGAAAGATCAGTGAAAAAGGAGTCGCTTTCCAAAGCCATATTGATGGATCCAAACATATTTTCACCCCAGAAAAGGTTGTTGACATCCAAAAGATCATTGGTTCGGATATCGCCATGTGCCTTGATGTATGCACACCTCCCGATATCGATCACAGAGCTGCTAAAGAAGCGATGCATATCACTCATAACTGGGCACAGAGAGCGCTCAATCATCGTGAACAATTGGGAGAAGAATTCCGCGGAAATCTCTTTGGCATTGTACAGGGGAATTTCTTTCAGGATTTGAGAAAAGAAAGCGCTGAATTTTTCAATACCATGGATTTTCCCGGCATAGCCATCGGAGGTCTATCAGTAGGGGAGACATCTGATCAATTCAAGGAATTCTTATCCTTCACTGCTGACATTGTCACTAAAGACAAACCCCGCTATGTCATGGGTATCGGCAGCCCAGACTATATTCTCGAAGCAGTTGAAAATGGTATCGACATGTTTGACTGCGTACTTGCAACACGCATGGCAAGAAATGGAGCCGTTTTTACTGATGACGGCATCGTGACTTTGAAAAAGGCCATCCATAAATTTGATGCTGGTCCTCTAGAAACAGGATGTACCTGTACCGCCTGTACGCAATATTCCCGCGCCTACATGCATCATATGATCAAAACGGGCGAAATGCTTGGAGGAATGCTCGCAACAGAACACAATCTGACATACTTCTATCGCCTTATGGAAAAAGTTCGTCAGGCAATCGCAGAAAACCGTTTCTCATCTTTCAAGAGGGATTATCTTGCAAGATTCTACGGAAAATAAGGTTGCAGCAAAAAGCAGTGTAGTCGTCATGCTCTGTACCCTCGCCAGTAGGGTACTTGGCATCGTTAAAGCACGGGTAATTGGATCGGTTTTTGGTGCAAGCGGAGTTGCCGATGTTATCAACTTCACTTTCAACATTCCCAACAACTTTAGAAAACTATTTGCTGAAGGTGCTCTCAATGCAGCCATAATCCCAATCTTCAGCCGTCTGATAAGCAACGATGACAAGAAGGGAAGTGCACGTCTCATGGCCCTTCTATGCACGTATCAAACCCTGATTCTTCTTCCCCTTGTCATAGTATCCTATATATACGGGGAACCTCTTATTGCCTTTTTTTCTGATTTTGATGCAGATAAGGTAGCGTTGGGGGCAAGACTGCTCCCGTTCTTTATGATCTATTTAGCGACCATCAGCATCAGTTCCATCTTCAATGGACTCTTGAATTGTCACAAAAGCTTTTTTCATGCCTATCTATCTCCGTTATTGTTTTCTTTATCAGTAATATTCGGAGTTCAGTTCTTTCATCCATACTACGGCGCCATGAGCATGGCGTATGCAACTGTCATCGGAGGTCTTCTTCAAGGATCTTACTCATATTTCATGCTGAAAAAGTATGGATACTCTCTAAGACCTGCATTTGATACCTCACAGACCCAGTTCAAACCTTTGGTAAGAGCTTGGAGCCAAGTGTTGATAAGTTCGGTCATGCAGATTTTGGGGCAGATGATCGCCTTTTGGTTTGCCTCAAGTTTATCACAAGGTAGTGTTACAGCATTAAGCAACTCTATGATTTTCTGGCAGACTCCATATGGGATTTTTTACAATGCGATCACCGTTGTTTCTTTTCCCATGATGAGCAAGGCATTGGCTCTTGGGAAAAAGAAAGAACTCCAAACGACGGCCAGTTCCTCCTTATTGCATCTGCTTACATTTTTACTGCCCAGCATGATCCTTCTTTTCGCCTTGAGCCGAGAAAGCGTATCAGCTGTTTTACAGATCGGCAACTATTCACTCAGCGATGCACAGTTAACTGCAAAAGTATTGCAGTACTATCTTCTGGGTATGGTAGTTGTCTCTTGGTATGGGCTTATGCAGAAAGTGGGGTACAGCGATAATCGCTATTCACAGATGACCATAATAGCTGGAGTGCAGACGATTCTTGACATTGTCCTCATGTGGGCGTTCATTCGCTTGGGGTATGGTATCATATCGATGCCTCTTGCAAACGCATTGTCTTTTTTGGTCGGTCTGATCATTCTCATGGTTGTACTTAAGGATGTCTATCCACTCTACAAAGACAAGCAATTGGGAAGGGGCATCATACGTGTATGCATCGCAAACGTTCCTTTGCTTCTCTCTGTGACTTTCTATCATTCTCTGAATTTAGATTGGTATACGCAAGGCTCAAATGTACGCACTCTCTCGTATGTTGCTTTGCTAGGGCTCGTTGGCGTACTCATAGTCATCGTTTCCTATTCCCTGCTAAAGATTCCCTTCCTCCAAGTGTTGATTTCCAAGAAGCGAAGCAGCAACAACTAGAGCTGTTGTTACATCTAGTTTCACATGCAATCGATCATACGTAACCAGTCCATTGAGTTCCTGTTCAACATCACTGAGTTGTGTATAGACAGAGGCTGCCAGTCCTTGATCTTTAGCTGGTACAATCTGTTCTAGATAGAGTTCGGTGAAGGCTTCATTGAAAGCTTCCCGACTTTTAATGGTCTTATATCCAAACACTTTTTTGAATGTATCGTGACCCATTACCCTCCATACATATCCACCAAATTCGCTGAGTATCGTACAGCGATTTTTTTTATCTGCTTTATGTATGTAGGGCTTGAAATAGACATGTTTACTCGCAAACTTTCCAATTCCTTGATCATACCAACCACTGGTAGGATCTATAGTACGTGAAGGATCAAGCTTTTCCACCAAAGAAAGCATATCATTAGCATGAAACTGCCCCCAGCCTTCGTTGAATACAACCCACATGGCAATAGAAGGGACATTGTAGAGATGCATAACCATTTCCTGCAGTTCTTGTTGAAAGAGCGTTCGATACCTTTTATCGTTTCTTCCAAACAGGAAAAACAAAGAATCTTTCACCACAAGGGAAGGAAGGAAAAGGGGTGCACTCATCATGGGTTGTTTGCTGTTTGCCCCACCATTCACCATATCTTGCCAAACAAGAATCCCTAGCCGATCACAATGATAGTACCAACGAAGCGGCTCGATCTTCACATGTTTGCGAATCATATTGAATCCGAGTTTCTTTGCAAGACGGATATCATCTATCATCGCTTGATCATTTGGGGGAGTGTAAAGACTTTCCATCCAGTATCCCTGATCAAGAACACCATGATGGAAATATGGTTTACCGTTGAGCAGTAACGTCTTTCCTTCTACACCAAAAGAACGCATTCCCACATAGCTTTCAACACGGTCTTTACCAACGTGTACAGTAAATTCATATAGATATGGATCCTCAGGTGTCCAGGTATGTACAGTATCCAGCGGACATACGATGCTTTGACCCGTTTTTCCTTCAATCGTCTTGGTATCTTGTACATAAGATAATTTGACAGGTTGCTTTTTTTTATTCGCGTAGACAGTTACCAAAAAACAAGCATTGTTCAGATCCACATCAATTTTTAGCCTCTTAATGTAAATCTGAGGTACTTCTTCCAACCATACTGTTTGCCAAATGCCACTTTGACAAGGATAGAAAATGCTTCCGCTTCTCAGACGTTGTTTTCCCCTGGTGATACCTTTTGTATCAGTTGGATCATTCACCGTAACTATCAATTCATTGAAATTTCTTACTGCATCAGTGATGTCGAAAGAGAAGGGGAGGTATCCTCCCTCATGTTCCCCAATAAATTCTTTATTAAGGTATACCTTGCATTGATAGTCGACTGCATCAAAATGCAGTATCACATGGCATTCCTGTTTCTTGTCATAAGAAAAATGCTTCTGATAGTGGAGATATTCCTCAGGTTGCAAAGTATGTCCGAAACCGGAGAGTTCGGTCTCTGGAGAAAACGGTACGAGGATTGAAGAAGGGTATTTTTCCGGCAACGTCTCATCTTTAGTGACAGTACAGTTCCAAAACCCATTCAGATTTGTCCATTCTGCTCGTTTTAACTGTGGTCTTGGATACATATCAAGGACATGATTGGTATCTACGGTGTACCTGTTGTTCATTTTTCCATCATACCACATTCAAGTACTCTGGGTAAAAAAAACAGGTCTTCGTTTATGCAACGAAGACCCAATTGGTTGAATTTTCAATTTTACAAATCGATTATTGAAAGTTCCTTAACAGTAAAATCATAGTTCTGATCGTTCAATTCGAATGTGAATCGATCACCTTTCTGATGATTCAACAAAGCTCTCCCGAACGGAGCGAGCAAATTGATGATGTTCTCATTAGGATTGGATTCCCATGGCCCCATGATCGTATAGGTGACATCTTCACCCTTGAGATTATCAAACAGCTCAACTTTAGTTCCAAAACCGATCCGGGAAGGATCTAACTTGTCCTTCGTGATAACGGTGGCTCTGTCTACCTCTTCACTGAGTCTTCGCAGTGTATTGTTCAGTAAAGACTGTTTTTCCTTACCGTATTTATACTCGCTGTTCTCCCTAAGGTCTCCCATTTCCCGAGCAATACCAATTTCCTTGGCAACTTCGGCAAGTTCTACGTGCTGTATATGCTCCATCTCTTTTTTCTTTGCTTCAAGAGCTGCAGCAGTACAGAACAAACCTGTTGGGACCAAAGTATCCTTATCAATGCGGCTAACCTCATCGAAGAATCTGAATGAAGGATAGCGCTCACTGATATTGTGCTTGATTTCAATCTTCTTTCCACCAGGAAGGGCGAATACATTGGCTACAAGACTATAGATTTTCTGGGCGTTTTCTTCTTTACCCTCATTGATATAGTTTTGCACAGCCTTTTCATCAAACAGGATGGTCATCAGCGTCTTTGCATTCTTTCGATTTTCCTGAACATCTTTCTTGGAATCGATACAGCGGTTGGTAAAATCAAGCAACTGTAATTCAGCGAACAACAATTGTTCACTGCTGATTCCAGCTTTTGCCCAAACCTTTGCATCGGAATTCTTGATCAAGTATATGAGTGTATTGGATCTTTCCTTGAAGTTCTCCACTGCATCTCTATAGACTTTACTGAATTCAGCAAACTTTTTGTTCTGGCGGAAAATCTCAGGAATGTAGCTGGTAAGATAATGGGGGAAAAGTTCTACCAAGATTTTACTCCAGCCAGGAATTTCATCCACTACATGATCAATGAAACTTTTCTTTATTTCCGGATCTTTGATGGCTGAAAAACTAGCTACATAATCTACAGTTCTATCGAAAAGCACCTTGAAGGACAAACCGACAGGACAACTGATGAAGTTCATGTTCTGTTTTTTCACCAAATCCTCAAGCAAGAGAAAACCACTGATGGTATAATCAGTAATCTCACCGATAATCTTGGAGCTGCCATTCTCTTCCTGGAATACATCACTGAAATACTTAACCATTTCGATGAAAAAGTCGCTTTCTACGTCTCCCTTTGAAGCAAGGAATTCCTTGAGACTCTTAATCTTGTCATAGAAAAGCTTTTCACTCCTGAATACGGCAAGTTGCTTCTCCTCATAACTGACCGGAGTAGAGCGAAGAATATACGTATCGACATCATTTGAAGAGAGATCAAAGATGGGATTGGTCATCAATTCCTTTTTCGCCATATTGGACCAAGAAGTCCATTCTTTGGCATCAAGAATCGAAGGAACCAGCTCACTCTTCATCTCTTTCATGGAAATTCTTCCACCATTGCTGCCCAAAACGGTCTTAAGAGTCCAAGAAACATCTTCCTTGACTTTCTTATTGAGCTTTTCACGGGGCAAAGCACTCTTAAGAACCCAAATATGTGTTTTTGGAAGCGCCTGAAGACTTTTGAATGCCATGGCAGTCGAGAGACGGTTTCCGTCTTTATTAGTCTGTCCAGCAAAGTCAACGATAACATCGGTTTCGTTGATGGAACGAATTCTTCCAATTCTATTGGTGCTGTTCTGGAATACGAATGTTCCCTTGTCAAATGCAATATTTGTTTCAAAATCTTCGATGCTATGCAAGATATCCCTAGCCATATTGCTGGTCAAAGCACTTGAATCCAAGCAGTTTTTCAATCTTGAATGATTTTTGTACTTGGCTCTATAGCTTTTAATAAGGTTCTCTTTCGCATAAATATCCTCACGATCAAACTCAAGGATCTTTTTCTGGCAATCAATTTGCTTATCGATGGAATCCTTGCTGGCTGCCTCAAGATCGCGAAGTACTGCAACAGCCGTACCTCTGCTTATGGTGCTGATTTGCTCAGCAAGATTCATGAAATATCCAAAGTTCTCAGGATCGAGTTCCAGCAGGGTATTGAAGATTGAACGAATAGGGGACGAATCTTTCTTTTTAAGCAAGCGGTGTATCGCTTTCTTGTATAAAGTGATTGCCTTTTCTTTGTTTCCCTTTAATTGAGCATATGAAGCTATTTGCTTGACAATATCAATCTCATCATAATCGACTTTTACCAATCTTTCCCAAACGGAGTATTTATCATCTTCACGACCATTCTGGGTATAGCAATTTGCAAGCAACCTGAGGGCATGCTTGTTCTCTGTTTTTTGCAGAATCTTTTGACAGAGCAACTCAACGATATTCCACTTTTTATTCTCGGCAAACAGCTCAATCAAATTGAGCAATAAAAGATAGTCTTCTGAGCCTCTGCGTTCCAACTGAATGGTTCCACTGACATACATCGAGATGATGCTGTTGCGTTCCTTTTCTGTTAAATGATTGTCACATAAATTTTTGGCTTCTGTTTTTTCTTCTTCGTCCAATTCTTTGATATGATTATCCAGCACCTGAAAGCTATTTGCTGTGTAGTTGTTGATTGTGGTTCTTGTCCACTGTTCTTCTTTCAGTAAGTTCTCAATCTCCTGGAATCCCATGGCTTCCTCCAAAAATATTTCATTAATTCTATGACGTAAAAGAAAACCGGGCAGACCGGGTCTCAGCCTGCTCGGATATAAATTTCATTCAGTTTCCTTTACTATAACACGAATTGTAAAATCTGGCAATCGAATCTTGAATTTGCATCAAATATA
>JAQVVB010000248.1 GCA_028699215.1 Sphaerochaeta sp.
AACCCATGGACTTGAGCCTGTTCAATTGCCTCTTTCACATCTTCTTGCGAGTGCCAACGGTTAGCACTCGCCCATTCTCCAAAAACCCAATCAGGAGGAGTACGAACCCCACCTAGATAGCTAAGCAACTGCTGAAGGGTCTCTTTGGGAGTTCCTTCAGCGATAATAATTTCATCTTCACCGTCAAACTGCCCAGTGAGATTGACAACCAAATCATCTCCCACTTTCTGGGAATTCATCTCGAACACCCTATCGCTCTTCAATAAGAAAGCAACACCATCGGAGAGCACAAGAGGAACGGGAAGGTAGGAAGCTTCACCTTGTTTGGTAAATACTTCCTTCACCTCATTTTTCCTTCTATGGGAAAGAAACTCGACTCGGTCAAAATGCTCACCAGCCCCCCAAAGATGGTTACCCTTGAAGCGGACAGAAAGTTGATCTGCACCTTCAGAAACAAAAAATGAGGATTTTGATCCACTTACGTAGTGTATTTTCATCCTTTTACTCCTCCAACTTGAAGACCACTGGCAAAATATCGCTGTGCTGCGATATAGATGATTAAAAGCGGAATGACAGAAATCAACGCCCCTGCCATCAAAAGATCATAGGAAGTCTTAAACTGCCCTGAAAGTGCATTGAGAATGATGGGAAGCGTATAATTCTTTGTACTCGTCATAAGGACAAGAGGCATGAGGTAATCATTCCAGGCATCCATCGCAAGAATGATCGCCAAAGTCGCCAAAGCCGTCTTGCAAAGAGGTAGAAAGATTGTGAAAAAGGACCTGTACAGAGAGGCCCCATCGATAGCGGCTGCATCCAAGTAGGCATCAGGAATACCCATCATTTGCTGACGCAACATAAAAACAGCAAAAGCCTTGAAGGAATAAGGAAGAATCAAAGCAAACAAAGTATCCACCAAATGCAAGTCATTCATAATCAAATACAATGGGATGAAAATCACATGACTGGGAAGCATCATAGATGCAATGAACATCATGAATAGAAATCCACTGCCCTTGAAACGAATCTTTGAGAAGGCAAATGCTGCCATTGATGAAGAAAGCAACCCAACAACCACAGCTCCAGTGGAAACCACAAGAGAATTACCGATTGAACGGACGATTCCTGTTAAGGCGAAAAGTCTCTTATAGGCAAAAAAGGTTGGTTCTTTTGGAATCCATTCGATTGGAATCACCAGTAACGCCCCACTACTCTTCAGCGATGTAGATAGCATCCAAAGGAAGGGAACGATAGCCATCACTCCCAATAAGATGGCCACCACATGATAAAGCACCGTATTGATATGCTTCTTAAACATCATAGTTCACCCACCTCTTTTCACCCCGTTTCTGTATATAGGTAAAAGCCATGATGATTACAAAAAGAATCCACGAATATGCCGCGGCATAGCCCATCTTGCCATATCTAAACGCATACTTATAAATACGTTCCACCATTACCATCGTCGCCCCATTAGGCCCGGCATTTCCTTCTTTTGTCATAACCATCACCTGAGGAAAAAGTTGGAATGCATTGATCATGGAGAGCATCGTGACATAGAACAAAACAGAGGAGAGCAACGGCAAGGTAATCCTTTGAAACATTTGCAGAGGAGACGCCCCATCTATACGGGCAGCTTCATAATACTCGATGTTAATGCTTTTCAGTCCACCTAGAATGACCATGGCATAGAAACCCATATCCTTCCAAATTGAAGCTATCACGATGGAAGGCATTGCCCAAACCTCGCTTTGCAACCAAAGAGGACCTTCTATCCCAAAGAAAGAGAGAAAATTGTTGATCGGACCATACACGGGGCTCAACAGCCATTTCCAGATCAACGAACCCGCAACCCAGCTTGTGAGAACAGGAAGGTAATACACAACCCTATAGATTCCTGTCCCTCGTTTCGGTGCATTGATGATAAGTGCACATGTCAGGGAGAAGAGAAGCATCAAAGGTAAATACAGTACAATAAAGTAGAGATTATGTGACAACGCTCTCCAAAACTCCTGGTCTGACAGAATCGCTGCAAAATTGTCCCAACCTACCGAATGTTCAGCAACAAACCTCAAGAAACCATCTGTTATCTTTACCTTGGACATACCTGTCCAGCTGGTGATACTCAACAGCAACGATATGATGATGGGAAGTATGGCAAAAAGGGCTGCACCAAGTAAACTCGGAAGAAGAAATGGCAGAGCGACGCGGAGCCCCCTCCTGCCCTGAATACTCATAAGAACCTCCGATGGCATGGTCGCGTATCGACCATGCCATGTATTGAAAATCAGAGAGAAATCTTTGCTTCAAGCTCTTTCTGGCAGGCATCAAGAGCAACTTTTGCGCTCTGTTTTCCAGAAAGAATCTGATCCAGATAGCTTTGGATGATTGCTGTCATCTCAGCCTGTTGGATACTTACAGGAGGTGTTACAAGATAATCGAGAGAAGCAAAGACAGCCTCTCGATTTTGCGGAGGAGTAATCGAAAGATAGCTCTCAATAATTTCAGGATACGTTACAGGAGGAAGTTCCCAAGAAGCTTCAACTCTGAGTTTTGTTGCTTCCTTGCTTCCTGCAAGGAAAGCTGCCAGTTTTGCTGACTCTGCTGGATATTTGCTTGTAGCACTCACCACATAGGAATTTGAGAAGAAGTGCGTTGCCTTCTTTACATTACCCGGTTCAATGGTAATGTCCCACTCAAACGGACAATTGGCGCTAAAATCTGCAAAAGCCCAGATACCGGTTACAATCATACCAAGCCGACCACTCTTGAAAAGGTCCCAATCACCCATGCCGGCCATGTCTGCATCGGTGGGCATGATCTTTGAATCCTTCTGCCAACCAACCATCATGGAGGCTGCCTCAATATTCTCAGCAGTATTGACTGTAAAGGTTTTTCTGTCTGCACTCATCAAAGACCCGCCATTTTGGGCAGCCCCTTTGTAGAACTCATGAAAGGAAAAAGGTCTATAGAAACCCCAGATATTTTTTCCCAGATTCATGATTTTTTTCGAGGCAACCTCAATATCCTTCCAAGTCCAAGTTTCTGTCGGATAGGCAATTCCTGCTTGATCAAAAAGCGCCTTGTTGTAGAACAAAACGACATTCGAGAAAGAATTAGGTACGCCATATTGTACACCCTGATAGTTGAAAGCTTTGAATGCTGTATCGTTGAAACCAGAAGTATCTCCCAGTAACGACGTTATATTTGCCAGAGCACCTTCGCTGGCATACGCAACGAAATTCTCATAATTGAGCTCAAATACATCTGCAGCATTTCCCCCGACGACCTTACTCTGGAGCTGGGTGAAATAATCATCATATCCGATCGTCTGCAATGCAACCTTGATGGTCGGATTCTGTTTCTCAAATTCTGCAATCATGCCCCTGAGGGCTTTCCCAGAAAGCGTTGCATCGGATCCAGAAAACTGCTCAAGCTTCAAAGTCACTCCCGTTTTGCCAGCCTCTTGAGTTCCGGCGGCAAAAATGGGAAGAATCGAGAGAACGAGTATAAGCACAAGTGAGAGAACGTTTTTCGTTGTTTTCATCACAACAAACCTCCTAGTACAGACATTGAAATTCCCGTCTATACAAACTGCTTTGAACTCACTACAATTGTTTTGCAGTGATACACCACCATGAATCACTTCGATAATCCGAAGCCCCGCACGGCTTCGGATTATCAATAATCACACAATTTTCCTTACAGAATCCCTCTCCACCAAAGAAACAGGCAATACAATGTTTGAATTGTTTTCTTGATTTTCAATCGTATCAATCACCAATTGAGCAGCAATTTTCGCTTTGCTATCCACATCCTGACGTATAGTAGTCAGGGCTGGATCAGTATTGCTTGCAAGAAACCCATCGTCAAAACCAATCAATGAAATATCATCAGGGACCTTTAGCCCGCCCTGTTTCAATCCTTTGATGAGCCCGAATGCAAGAATATCAGCAGTAGCGAAAACAGCACTGGGGGGATTTGTCATTTGCGCCAGTTCCAAACCCAACTCGAAACCATATTCGTAGGAAACGGTACCAGAATAGACATACCTACCTCCCAATTCGATTCCATACTGGTCCAAAGCATCCTCATACCCCTTCAAACGCTCCCTATTTACCCCTTCCTTGGTTACATAGCCAGTAGCCAACCCAATGGTTCGATGTCCCATCGAAATGAGGTACTCAGTAGCTACAAATCCCCCGTTCCTATCATCAATGGTTACCGAACTCAACTCTTCATCCAT
>JAQVVB010000022.1 GCA_028699215.1 Sphaerochaeta sp.
ACTACAAGAAATACGGCTATGAAACGCCAGCCGAAGAAATAGACTGAGGCGAGACACAGCGGGGCGAGGGCATACAAGACAGTACGCATTGCTTGTTGTTTTTGAATTTTCATAGTTCCTTCCCTTTTCTCAAACCAGTATAAAGCATGAAAGAGTGAAAGTAAAAAAAACAAAGTTACGTAAGATAATACTTTGAAAAGAAATCTACCTACAGCAATATATTTTGAAGGCAACATACCCCTGCATGACAAGATATGGTGAGCGATGAAAAGAATCCCTATTGCTGAGCTGGATCAAGGTACATTCCAATTCCACCAGTTCGCTTCCTTTTGATCTCATACATTGCTGAATCGGCATTTCTTACTAATGTTTCGCTGGTATTCCCATGATCAGGATAGATGGCAATGCCGATGGAACAATTTACACTACACTCAATGGCATCTAGGGAAATTATGTCTTGTAGTATCATATGGATTCTCTTGGCAAGAAGCAGAGCAGTGGATTTGTCTTCGACCTCATGCACAAGGACTGCAAATTCATCTCCTCCTAAGCGAGATGCAAAATCTGTTTCCCGGATGCACTTGAGCAAACGGTTTCCCAGTGTAACGAGTGTTGCATCTCCAACTTCATGTCCGTATGTATCGTTGATCTCTTTGAATGCATCAAGGTCGATGTATAGGAGTGCAAAGTTTTTCGTATTTCTTTCACTTTCCGTCACGAATCTTTGCAGAGTCTCAAAGAAGAATCTTCTATTGGGTAGTTTGGTGAGGGGATCGTAATTGGCGAATTGTTCCAACTGAATCGCTGTTTCGTGGAGGCGTCCCGTTTCTTGCTGTATCTTTACGTTTTCTGTTTTCAAGCTATGCAGTTCCATGAATTTCTTCAAAGAATAGAAAACCGTGCCATAGGCTGACAAGGAGAGCATGACCAAAAGAAGGAGTGGGGTTCTCGATACGGTCAACGTGTTCTTGATGTCTTTGGTTACGTAAAAGTAATAGGACAGATTGAGGAAGATGCAGACCATCAAAGCTGAGAACATCGGCCAGTTGTCTACAGCTGACCGGTATGAGGTGATGAAATACCGCCTGAAGAGGAATATCACGATGAGATAGAGTATGAATCGTAGGATGATGTTGGCATATTGGGGGTATGGAAACAATCTTCCCAGATGGAAACTGAGAATGATGATCATCATTCCAATATTGATGGTGGTGAGAAAAGTGAAACTCCATTGCATGAAATTGAGCCTCGTCAAAGGTTTTATGGCGAGTCCGACCACAATGAACAGCAGTACGTTGAAACGTGATAGTGAAGTAAGGTTTCCATAGACATAGAACCAGATGGTGCTGGTCATGTGGATGACAAACACGAAGGTTGCGACGAGGATGGTGCTTTTTTTATCTAATTTGGTCTTTGTCAGCGTAAGTAGGAGAATGACATACATGATTGAGGAGACGCTGCCGCGAAGAATGTTGCTGATAAGGTCATTCATTGGGAACGCTCCTTTGCTGGCAAATTAGTCACCGACCTGAACTTTGAGAAAGGTTTGATCTGAAAAGCCCTATGGTTCGCAGTATGAAATGCATGTTCGAACCATTGTCCCTTATGATTCCTGAGAATATGTATTTTTTCATGATTCATGATTGGAGAAAAGCTTTCCATTATCAGATAAGGCATTCCCTCTCCTTGAAGAATAAGACTCTGAATTCACTACACCTTCTATAATTATACAGAGTCCAACCTATGACTACAAGAAAAAAAACTTTAGGTACTGCTGCTCTGATAAAGTGAATTCTCATCTGAACGATCACACATCAAAACTGACAATGCAATCGTGAAGACCTCAATGGTTAGTGTATGCAACTCATGGTTTTTTTCATTTTGGTGCTTTCTATCGCATTTCTCAATATTCAACCTGATCGTTGATCAGATCCTTTCCAATGCTATACAAGATTATTATCCGAATATGTATTGTACCATCAGTCAATCAAAATAAGCCCATTCAATAATCTGGATGTTGGTCCATGCACGAATCTAGAAATTCCTTGTTTCTTTGGGTATGCTGTGTTCCATGAATACTCCAGTCTAGATACAGAGTGATGACAATCTAAGACTTGCCTTCTGTGCAAGTCCATCATTTGTATGGAGTTTTCTCATGAATACTACTTCCAAACGTGCTTTGGTTCTGATGAACCTCAGCGCTTTTCTATCGGGTATGGTTTTCTATGCCCCTGTTGCCACACTGTATCGGCAAACAAGAGGGCTCGATCTTGCTCAGATTGCTCTCATCGAAGCTATCAGTCTTGCTCTGTCCCTTGCTTTGGAATTGCCCTGGGGGTATCTTGCCGACAGGATTGGGTACCGATTGACACTGATCATTTCATTCTTTTTTCTTTTTGTTTCGAAGATTGTCTTCTTTTCTGCTTTTTCCTTCTCCCTGTTCGTGGTTGAGCGCATATTGCTTGCCATTGCAATCAGTGCAGCAAGTGGTGTAGACACTGCGTATCTTGCCTGCTTCGATTCCAGACAAAAAACTTTTGGTCTTTATCAGGGATTTCAGTTTGCAGCTCTGGTCGTCGTGGCTCTCGTTTTTCCGTTTTTCAGTGAGGTTTACAGAGAAAGTGCTTTTTGGACGATCATCAGTAATGGTTTGGCCTTTGTCTTGATCCTTTTTTTACCACGGGAGGTTCCTTCCAAGGAACTACGGAAAAAGAAGGAACGTGTCTCGTTACGGATAACCCTAAAACAGATCTTGAAGGATTGGCCTTTCCTTATTTTCGTCGCAAGCGCTTCTTTATTGTTTTCGGTTAATCAGATGGTAACGGTCTTCTTGGTTCAGGTCTGTTATAAAAACGTGGGATTGAGTGCCTCTTATTTTGGATATCCCTTTCTGGCGCTGGTCATTCTTTCGTTTGTCGCATCCATTTTTTCGGCAAAATTCACCGAAATCCTTGGCAAAGTTGGTTCCTTCGCTCTCTTTTTTACCCTGTCCTTCTTTGGCGTCTTGCTGTTGGTTTGGCAAAAGAATCTTATCGCTGTCCTAATAGGTGTATTTTCCCTTCGTTTTGGTGCTGCAGCCTTGTATCCTTTGGTAATTTCGCTCGAGATCAAACAAACGAAAGGAGAACAAAGTGCAACCATACTGAGTGTGTATGCCTTGTTCTCCAGTGGAATCGAATTGATCCTGACACTGGTGCTGGGAACTTTGGCGAATACACATTTAACGCTTTCGTTGGTGTCGTCTGCAGTGATTGTCTTACTTGGTCTGATTGGAGTGCTTCAAGGCAGAAAATTTCCAGTTATAGATCGATGGTTGTCTTAAAAATCATCCAGTTTTAATCAGCCTTGGTGTGCAACCAAGGCTTGTCATTAATAATTTCATGCCATAGGGATGAGTGCACCTATCTCATCAGTTTTTCAAATCGAGCAAGGACAATGCCCGATCCAATTTCTTCTCTTATTCCTGTATCCCTAAATCCCGCACTTATGTAGCATCTGCGGTTCTTATCCAAATCTTCTGGGAAATCGACCGTGAATATCTGTGCTTTTTCGAATTCTTTCTCGCACAGTAGGATTGCCATTCGTGCAAGACCTTGATGCTGATGCTGTGGTGCAATGAAGAGCCTTTGCAGATAGTACTCTTTGGATGCAGTATCGGAATTTGCATAGAGGATGCCGCCGACAAGCTCATTGTTTTTCAGAATACAGTAATAATGAAAAAGGGGTGAATCCAGCCTGCTCGTTATGTCCTGCGGACCCCGCAGGTATGGATTGTGCGAGTCATGGTATTTTTCCCACAAGGGTTGGAACGCTTCCTTTTGAAGCGCGCTGAGAAGGTCTACATCACTTTGTTCAACCTGTCGTATGGTTATCATTACCGTATCTCCCTGATCTGTGTAAACAGAATAGTATTTCACATACAAAACGATTTCTGCTCAATTGTATCAAATCGTGTGTAATGTATATCGTAACTCAACCATATTCTTTCCAATTTGTTGTACAGATGTAAGTTGCAATACAGGAGCAAGCACTCTTCTGGGAAACAGCGGTTTTCCTTTACCTAGGGTTGCCGACCCGACTTGGACAATCAGTTCGTCAAGTAATCCTGCGTCATAAAACTGACCGGCAAGATCTCCCCCTCCTACAATCCATATGTTTTTAGTGCCGGCTGCCGAGCGCATTGCCTCGTGGACGGGTCGTATGTTTCCATGGACAAACTTGATATCGGCACCTTTAATTATTGGAAGCTTGCGACTGGAGAATATCCATGCGGGCTGGGAATAGGGCCAAGCAGAACCGGTCTCTGAGGTTACCCTTTCTGCATTACGAATCATCCATTCGTAGGTGGCCGAACCCATTGCCAATGCCCCAACCTCGGAAATGAAATCAGGATAGCTACTGCTCTCCAAATTACCGAGAGGGAACAACCAATCCAACGAATCCTCTTCGGTTGCAAGATATCCATCGAGACTTGTTGCAGTGTAATATTGGGTTTTCATTCCCATGCTAAGCTCCTTCTGTTGTACCAGTCAGCCCCAGTAGGTATAAAAGAACTGTACTATGAGGGGTGGTTATCCGTCCACACAGTAATGGATTCTGTACGTGTTTGTTTTCATGTCAGGCTAAGAGAAAACAATGAAAAGAAATGGAGAAATTGATTGATCTGGAATTACAATTTCCCTCAAGGATAGAAAATGATGCTGTAAAAAATAGTTCTATTGTTTACTATGAAGATAGATATATACAAAATTTGGCCAAGGCTTTACAATTCTCCAATGGTTTTTAGGGACAAAGATGCAAGCCTTCGGTCGCCATCTTTGAACCTATGGATGATAGAGAAATGCAAAGCCACACAAAACACTACAGGGAGGGCTTACAATGAATGTCAAGCAAGAGTTGGAAAAGATTATCGGTACTGCTGAACGAGTATACTTGAATGACATAGATGTTGACCCTCTGGAAATCAGGGCAATCATGATCAATGAGGTGGTGCCATCTGATCCTTCACAGGATTTTTACGGGCTTTCTGACGCAGATTATATAACCTCAACAATCTCTCTTTTTAAAAAAGCCGGATTACATGTTGAAAGCATACAAGACATATTGCGCATGGGTGTTTATATTACGAACGCAGTCAAAACACCAAAATCTGAGTATACCATTGAAAAAAGCAGTATCGAACATAGTCTAGGATATTTGGAAACAGAAATCTCCCTGTTCCCAAATGTAAAGGTGATCATGCTCATGGGAGATGTAGCTAAAAAAGCATTCAACATGATAGCGAAGAAAGCAACAAAGAAGCCTGCTGTTCCATCTACATCAACATACAAATTAAGAAGAAGCGAGATTTACTTCACAAACATTCGTGTCATGCCTTCGTATATCATGACAGGGAAAAATATTCTCATTGAAAAGTCGAAGGCTGAAATGGCTTGTGAAGACATTTCCATCATGGCTCAGATCATCCAATGACGATACCGTGGTATTTTCTTTCTATGATGATCATTGAAAGGGGAGATACCACTTTGGAAATGATCAGAAACCAGTGCTTGCAAAAGACACTTCAGTGGATTGGCAAGAGGAGATGGGTATCAAGAGGATCCTTGCTCCTGTATGAATGAGAAAATCGGCCTTGTGCCCATTTTTCTTTCATACAAAGGCGATGATTTTTCTTTCCAATCGCAATGTCGCGGTTTCTTATGGCGATGGAGCGTTGTTTCAAACATACTGCACCTGTAAATGAGCAGGGGATGTGAGAGTATTGATCTGAGAGCAGTACTTGACGAAGAAATACCATTTATTTTATTATATCGCAGTGCGATATATTGCACCTCGATATAAGGTGGTTGTATGGATGCTCATATCAGGAAAGTCTATGTCCCGATGACCGAGACAGGCTTCTACATTCTTTTGTGCCTGCAGCAAGAAATGCACGGTTATAGCATTGTGCAAAAGGTCAAGGAATTGACCGATTCAGAAATCCTGCTCAGTCCAGGGACCATGTACGGCAGCCTTTCCAAAATGGAAAAGGATGGACTGATCTGCTTTGTGCGGGAAGAAGAGAAGCGAAAAATATACAAAATCACCAGTCTTGGGCTCGAAGTGCTCAACAAGGAACAGGAGCGTATTGCTCGCCTGTATCGGACGATGAAGGAGGTTCAGTGATGGCAAAGCAGAAGCGTGAATTTAAGATTTTCACTATTGTCGAGTATGAACAGGAGCAGGAGTACCTGCGTACCCAGCACAAGAACGGGTGGAAACTGGTCCATCTGACCTTTCCTGGCATCTATCTCTTTGAAGCCTGCGAAAGCGAAGACGTGGTCTACCAACTGGATTACCACAAGGAGGGGTTGGGATCGCAAGACTCCTATGTGCAAATGTTCAAGGACTGTGGATGGGAGTATCTGTTCGACTTCATGGGCTACAGCTATGTTAGGAAAAGTGTTGCATGCATGCAGGGCGACGAGGAGATTTTCTGTGATGAGAATTCCCGTATCGACTTCATCACTCGTGTCTTCAAAGGCCGTTTGGTTCCCCTGATATTTCTGTTTTTCTTGATCATCATCCCTCAAACCATTCTGCAGGTCAGCAATTTGCAATCTGATCCCGCTCATCGAACCCTGTTTGTTGTGTATTTGATTCTTTTTGCCATCTACTTGTATATTTTCATTCGTTTTGGATTGCAATACAGGAAATTGAAGCAACGCAGGTAGCGTCGTGACAGATGAATCATCGTAAGATAGCAATCAGCATTTGGTTTTACTGCCGTAAAACTGGGAAGACGTTATATTGACCCAGATCCTTTGTCAGCATATCATTTGCGGTAAGGTGTATGCCTTAAGAGAATAAAGACAAACTTTTCATGAGGAGATTGGATGCTCAGTACACTGGATTCGGTTCATCATGCATAGCAAGGGCTATTGCATACTACCATAGTTTTTTGGGCAATAGCTCTTGCTCATTCCTGACATACACGTAGGAGGAGCATGATGAGCTACAAAAAAGCAAATGATATATTGCCGCATACCTTATTGATTGCGGTTCAGCAGTACATTGACGGTGAGTATATGTATATTCCACGTAAAGCAGACGGTAAGTTGCCGTGGGGTGCGAATACAGATTCAAGGAAAATGGTCAAAGCAAGGAACAGGGAGATTCTAGCCAAACGTCTGGCAGGGTGTTCTGTAGGTGACTTGGCTGAACAGTATTTCTTGTCGGAAAAGGCAATATACAAAATTATCAATGCCAGTAAACATGGCTGAAATCAAAGCGTCCTGACTTCGTTTGGGGCGCTTTTTCGTTTCTGAATCGAGAAGTGGGATGCATTGGGAAGATGCAAAACGATACAATGTCCATAAATATTCCAAACATAAGGAAAATGACGATGAATACATCATTTACTGACAACTATGACAGAGCTTTTCTTCTTGACACCATGATGGGACCTAATGCCATGCGTTTGGCAGAAGAAATGGCAAATTTTCTCTCTATCACTCCAGGTATGCGCATCCTTGACCTTGGTTGTGGAACAGGAATTTCCTCCATCCTGTTTGCCCAAAAATATGATGTGACTGTATTTGCGGCTGATTTGTGGGTTTCCCCCAGTGAAAACGCGAAACGTTTTGCAGATCTAGGACTTGATGCAAAAATATTCCCTTTTCTCGTTGATGCAACCAAAGAGATTCCGTTCGCCCATGAGTATTTCGATATGATCATCAGTGTGGATTCCTATCAGTACTTCGGCGGTAATGAGAACATGTTGCCAAAGCTTCTTCCCTATGTGAAAAAGGGTGGTTGTATCGCTATTGCTGTACCTGGATTCATACAAGATTATCCGGAAGGACAGTTGCCGAAGGAAGTTCAACCCTTCTGGACTCCAGAGTGGTATTTCTACTCCTCCAGATGGTGGCACGAGTTATGGGAAAAAGAATCTGGTATTGAGATCACCCTATTGCGTGAGATGGATTCATGCAAACAGGCCTGGGAGGATTGGCTGCAATCGCCCAACCCGTATGCCAAAAGCGATATGGCGATGATGGATGCAGGGGCTGGAAAGTATTTCAATATCATTCAAATGATAGGTAGGAAAAGGTGAGTGGAAATCGGATGCAAAATCGTTTACGCCTCTTGGCAAACTGTTACCAGATGCCATGATGGTTATCTCAACGATGCAATGAATTCTGTAAGTATTTCCTTGGGCTTCTCTCTATTTTTTTTTACCTACTGCGATATTTTCGTAATAGTCACGAAACCATTCACTTGCATGAAATAATCGGCAACCATTTCAGGGGTAGGTGAGAATCCACCCTGAAGCCACCAGTTCACGGTAGCAGCAAATCCTGTGACCATATGATTCAGCACGTAATCATCGGGTACCTGGATATAGATGGTTGAAACATACGGGTTGAACATCTCCTTGAGATATTCCCCGAAATAGTGCAGGAACAACTGCCCATCACCTGAGGCAAAGACTCCCTTGGTCGTCGAGCCGTTGTCCTTAAGGTGATGGAGGATGTGGATGAGCCGATTCTTCAGGCTGGTTTCGGAGGTGGAAAAGTCATGTGACTGCTCAGTAGGGATTGTAATAGAGAGGACATGGGTGAAGATTTCAGAGCATACGGCATCCATTAGGTCGGCTTTAGTCTCGAAGTGAGCGTAAAACGTACTGCGTCCGATATTCGCTTCCTCGGCAATATCCTTTATTGAGATGTCTTCAAACCGTTTTTTCTCGAGAAGCCTGTCAAAGGCCTTGAAGATTGCTTGTTGTGTTTTCTGCTGCCGCCTGTCCATCTCCCCTCCAAACATAATTGCACGTTGTGTTCAATAACTTACATAGTGACTGATTATAGCATGGGGGCTTGGGCGAAGGGAATGTATCATTAGATGCTATGAAACACGACTCAAACCGATTTGGGATATTCTTGGCACTTTTATCAGCAGTATGCTACGCAGTGAACGCACCATTCTCAAAAATCTTGTTGGCCTATATCCCTTCGACGCTTATGGCAGGTTTTTTATATATAGGTGCAGGGATGGCGATGGTAGGTGTCAAAGTATTCCAAGACAAGGCACTCAAAAGAAATACAGAGAAGCGATTGAGCAAAGCAGAGCTGCCCTATGTGATTGCCATGGTAGCATTGGATATTGCTGCCCCGATCTTCCTTATGTTTGGATTGAGGACGACCAATGCGGCAAATGCTTCGCTGCTGACAAATTTCGAGACGGTCGCAACTGCCATGATTGCTTTGTTTTTCTTTAGGGAAACGATCAGTACCAGGTTATGGACAGGAATAACATTCTTTACCTTTTCAAGTATCCTGCTTTCAGTCGAAGATCTGTCGGCTCTTAGGTTTTCCATAGGGTCATTGTTCATCATCCTTGCATACAGTTTGTGGGGAATCGAAAACAATTGTACACGCAAGCTCTCGTCTAAAAATCCCTGTCAGATCGTGCTTATCAAGGGATTCTGTTCGGGAGTCGGCTCATTGGCAATCGGGTTGGCTTTGGGCGAACGACTTAGTGCTGTGTGGCCGATAGTGGCTACCCTCCTTCTTGGAAGTGTGGCTTTTGGAATGAGCAGTTATCTGTATGTGTATGCTCAACGTTTCCTTGGAGCTTCCCGTACCAGTGCATATTATTCAGCGGCACCATTCATCGGATCAGTGCTGTCGTTTGTGGTGTTCAGGGAAATGCCGGGTCTTCAATACTTGATTGCATTTGCGATGATGATTTTCGGGGCAATCCTATCTTCCAGTGACCGAAACTTTTTCATGTCAAAAAAAAGGACATGATGCACAATCCGAAGCATGACGAACAGGGACATCAACAATAAAAGCTGTTTGTAAACATGGTTCCTTTTTCAAGGATTGGCTGGTTTCATCTTCTTCTCCTTTCGAAAAAGCACCCACGTGAACACCAGAAAGAGAATCAAAAGCTCTACAAACCTCAACGTAGCGATCATCGGCAATTCCAATCCTTCCTTGACCACAGTGATCAACTGTCCCATCGGTTGGAAGAAGGGCCATAAAATGAATATGTTGCGGGTTACCATGAATAACGAACAAAACAGGAGGCCGATGAAGAAAAGGAACACCATCTCCGTCAGGTTCATACCGTATCCAATGTGGAACAACACATAGAGTGCCGAGCTCATCGGGTGGTATTTTATGGAGTCAGCAGGAGTTTTTTCCCAAGTTTGTTGGCATCCAAGCCTATACGGGAAGTTCTGGAAAAACTTGGATATGCTGGAGGTCATGGTCCCAATTTGCTTTATCGGCATAAAAAATGTGACCATTTGGCCGGATAGACACAAAGGATTCGAGGCATCCTGCTGGTACTACTACCAGCGAACCCCCTTGTTGTACATTGGGAAGTGCTGAGCCGCATTCCATGCAAAAGCTTTTTATATGTCCGCTTGCCTGGTAATCGAACGTTTTGACTAGATTCTCTCCCGTCAGCCAATGCAATGTTGCAGATGAAGAAAAAAGATTTGCAGCATGGGCTGACCCTGTGTCCTTACGACAAAATCTACAATGGCAAAGGTAGAAGCTCTGAAAATCACCTTGTATTTCAAATGTGACCTTCCCACAAAGACAGGATCCTTTGTGTTGATTCATACATTACTCCTCTTTCCTATGATGCATGTATCTTGGGGTATTGTCCAGCGGGGCAATATCTTGGGTTTCCTTTGTGCAGCAATTGCTCGGTGCATCTAGAATCGGAAGAAAACAAACCTTTATCGTAAAATAATGTACCTTTTTTCTCCTTGCTTTTGATTTGCCTTGAAAGCGTAAAATAATATACCAAACTCGATAGAATACAACATGTACTTCTGGTATTGCAGGATTTAGTCTTTTAGCAATGGAAGCGGCGTTGCCGCTGAATGACTATCCAAATTTTTTTGTGATTCCTTAAAAGGAGGAGAACATGAAAAAAGCTCTAAGCATTATGTTGATTCTGGTTCTGTTGGGGGCAGGTGTTCTGTTCGCAGCTGGTGTAAAGGAAACTGCTGGTCAGACAAAGATTGGTATTGTTAATCTACCGCCAGAAGAATCCGGATATCGCCAGGCTAATGTTGAAGACATGAACACTGTGTTCTCAACTGCTAATGGCTATGATGCAAAGCAGACCAACACAGGCGACAACAGCGAGCAGATTGCTGCCGCTAAGGGTTACATTCGAGACGGAGTGGACTATCTCTTGATTTCAGCAGCTAACGCTTCTGGATGGGATGACACCCTGAAGTCAGCAAAAGATGCTGGTATTAAAGTAATTTTATTTGACCGCGCAATCGATACTGACGCGTCAAATTACCAAGCAGCAATCCTCTCTGATATGGGCTATGAAGGTAAGAAGGCAGTGGAATGGGTTTTGAGCCTTGGTCTTAATAAGATCAATCTGATCCTCATTCGTGGACAGATGGGTTCTGCAGCTGAGATTGGCCGTAGTGCAGCAGTGCTCGAAGCAGCAAAAGCTGGAAAACTCAACATAGTTGCCGATGGAACTGGTGGAGATAGCTGGAGTCTTGAAGAAGCCCGTAAGGTTGTTGAAGCAGCAATTGCAGCTGGCAAAGATTTCAACGTCATCTATGCACAGAACGATGGTATGGCACAAGGTGCGGTACAGGCTCTCGAAGCAGCTGGCATCAGTCATGGAAAGGGCGGAAAGGTCAAGGTCATTGGGTTTGACTTTAACAGATTTGCACTTCGAAACGTACAGGCTGGTTACTGGGATGCCGACATGCAGTGCAATCCCCGTCAGGCAGCTGAGATCGCCAAGTGGATTAAGAGTGGAACCATTCCAAGCGGAATCGTCTATCAGGAAGAACTTCTCTTGACAACCGATACCATTACCGATGAACTCATCGATAAGTGGGGAATCAACGCAGATCCTGGTAAGGGCGTAGTCACAAGATAAGTATTTGTAATAATTTACAAACACCACTATGTAAGATATGCAGTGCGGTACGCGGATATTATTCTGCATACCGCACCGCAGTTAGGTTGTACCGTATCAGTATAAGGAGATCTTTGATTGTTGTCAGAAATCATACTTGAAATGAAGGATATCAGCAAATCATTTCCTGGGGTCAAAGCTCTGGATAGCGTGGACTTCAAGCTGCGAAAAGGTGAAATCCATGCCCTCATGGGCGAAAACGGGGCAGGTAAATCCACACTGATAAAAATCATTACCGGAGTCTACGAGAAAGACGCTGGCTTAATTACCTTGCAGGGAGAACCTATCCACTTTAAGACGCCCCAAGAAGCGCAAGACAAAGGAATAGGTACAGTTTATCAGGAAATAATGCTGTGTTCCAATTTGACTGTGGCTGAAAATATGTTTATCGGCCGTAGCCACGGCCCAGTCGTCAATTGGAAGCAGATGAACGAAAAAGCGGAACAGTTGCTTGCCTCACTCGGTATTCCGGCAAGCCCAATGCAGGAACTTTCAAGCTGTTCACTTGCAGTGCAACAGATGATTGCGATTGCTCGTGCAGTCGATATGGACTGTAAAATACTAATTCTAGACGAACCAACATCTTCTCTTGACGAAGATGAGGTACATAAACTTTTTGAGCTCATGCGTGAATTGAAAGATAGGGGTGTGGGAATCATCTTTATTACCCACTTTCTCGAACAAGTATACGAAATCAGCGACAGGACTACCGTGCTTCGCAATGGTAAGCTGGTCGGAGAATATGAAACAGCCTCACTTCCTCAAATCGAACTGATCTCGAAAATGCTGGGGAATGTTCTTGAGGACATCACAAAACTAAAGAAACATGAGCCTGTTGTAACCGACACCTCCGTTCCTGTCTTTGAAGGGATAGGGCTTTCCAGTGTTGCAGGGGTGAGACCCTTCAACTTCGCCATACAAAAAGGTGAAGTGAACGGGTTTGCCGGCCTCCTCGGTTCCGGACGCAGTGAAAGTGCCCGCGCAATTTTTACTGCAGACAAGGTAACAGGTGGCGAGGTGAAAATGAAGGGCAAACGGGTAAAGATTAAAACGCCCTTACATGCCATAAAGCAAGGAATAGGCTATCTGCCTGAGGACCGCAAGGGCGATGGTATTATTGCTGACCTGTCGGTACGAGACAATATCATCCTAACTCTGCAGGTCCTGAAAGGTTTTTTCAAACCTTTCTCATTAAAGCAGGCTGAGGAATTTGCCGATGATTATATTGAGAAGTTGAACATCAAGACTCCGACTGCCAATACTCCGATCAGATCTCTGTCTGGAGGAAACCAGCAGAAAGTCATTCTGGCCCGCTGGCTGCTCACTCACCCAGAGTACTTGATTCTGGATGAACCAACCCGTGGAATTGATGTTGGGACCAAAGTAGAGATTCAGAAACTTGTGATTCAACTTGCTAATGAAGGGATGAGTGTGACATTCATCTCATCAGAAATTGGCGAGATGATCAGAACCTGTTCCCGCTTGATAGTCATGAAAGACCGTGAAATCGTAGGGGAACTCAGAGGCACGGATTTGACGGAGAACGATGTAATGAACGTAATAGCAAAGGGGGGAAGGAACGCATGAGTACCATGAAAAAAAGCTTTTCTCACCTTGTTCTCCCACTTTCGGTTATGGCTCTACTTATTATCATCAATCTGGTAAAGGGCGCCGATTATTTTCGCATTACCATGGTTAATGGGGCATTATACGGAAATATCCCGAATATCTTGTTTGGGGCTTCGGAGTTAGTCATCTTATCCATAGGTATGACTTTGGTAACTGCATCTTCACGAGGACAGGACATCAGCATTGGAGAAAGTGCGACCATTACTTCCGCCATATTTGTCCAATATGTCCTTCAAGCCAGTGAGGTCACACCTCTTACCATAGTGGTGGCTTTCCTTTTAAGTTGCGTCGGGGGCTTGGTTCTTGGTGCATTCAACGGCACCCTGGTTTCGATATTCAAGGTTCAGCCGATGGTTGCATCCCTCATACTGTTTACCGGGGGCAGGTCTATAGCCTTTATGATTGACGGGAAGTTGTCTCCCATCCTAGCTAACGATATATCGAATAAGATCGGCACTGTAATACCGGGAATACCAATACAAACTCCAATTATCTTGACTGTTGTCTTCATTGTTCTTATTGCAGTGGTGTTCAAGACAACGAATCTCAGGCTTTATGTAGAGACTGTTGGAATAAACCCGAATGCGGCACGTCTGAATGGTATCAACCCAAAGAAAATCATATTTCTGACATTCTTGATCATGGGTTTCTGTTCTGCTGTTGCAGGCTTCATCGCAGTTAACAAGGCCGGTCGTCACGACAGTGTAAATTTGCTCAAACTGATCATGATGGATGCAATCCTTGCCGTGGCAATAGGCGGAAACTCTCTAGGCGGTGGAAAGTTCAGCATTACCGGTTCCATAATCGGTGCATACACCATAGAGATGCTGAACAGGACCCTGCTTAGGCTGGAGATTGAGCCGGCGATGATCAAGGTATTCAAGGCAATCTTCATTATCATTCTCATGGTAGTTGCATCGCCTGTAGCCAGAGCTTATTTCACGAAAGTACTGGATAAGGTACGCTCTTCAAATAAGAGAAAGGAAAGTATCCCAAAAGATGCTCATATTCCCACCACGAACATCGCAGTAAAGAAGGAGGAATAGGATGGCATCTGTGAACGTAATCAAACCAAAAGCAAGGATGTCGAATTCGAATATTCTGTTTCTCATAGCTGCAGTCATATTTGTATTGATGTACCTATTTGCAATCATCAGTTATCCAGGCAGTTTCATGCAGTTTCAGACCTTCTTCGACTTATTCAATCTGAATGCTCCACTCATCATTATGACACTGGGTTTGTGCATCGTAATGATCGGTGGTGGTATCGATATTTCTATTGGTTCAGTGTGCGGGTTGGTAACTATGGCCTGTGCCGTATTTCTGGAATCCGATAAGGGGAACATCGGTGGTGCCATTCTTATTTCTCTGGGCATAGGTATCGCTTTCGGTATCCTACAGGGGTATCTCATATCCTATCTAGAGATTCAACCATTTATCATTACCTTGTCAGGGTTGTTCTTGGCTCAGGGACTGCTGACTACACTTCACAAAGATCCAATCAACGTAACCATGCCTGCATTCGTGAGGTTGAGGGATTTTGATATTATCATTACATGGCTTGGCACGAAAAACAGACTGGGTGTTTTCATTCCGTGTGAAATAAAACCAGGCACGATAATTGTTGTAATCCTTCTTGTACTCCTTGCATCCGTCATGAAATGGTCCCGTTTCGGGCGTAATGTCTACGCTGTTGGTGGCAATAGTCATAGCGCTAATATGCTCGGGATCAACGTTAAGAAAACGATATTTCTCACCTATGTGATAAGTGGATTGACGGCTGGTCTCGCGGGCTTTGTGTATATAATGACAACAGGAGCCGGCAATGTCGGAAATGCGTCTGGAGCCGAAATGAAAGCAATAGCTTCGGCTATCATTGGTGGTACACTGCTCAACGGCGGGGTGGGAAACCTGCTTGGGGCGCCAATAGGCACCCTAACTCTCTTGGTGATCAACGAACTGATCCGTGCAGCTGGCGTTCAATCAAACTTTCAAGCGATGGTAAGCGGACTTCTTCTCTATTTCTTCATAGTGTTGCAAAGTATCATCATGGCGCTTCGTGACAAGAAGGGATTTAGGTTAGCTCTACCGTCTTGGCTGCGGTTGTCAAACAAAGGGTAGCCCGGAAACTCAAGGGAGCCGCTACAGTCATAGAGGGACTACTTCTTCAATTCAGGCATTTGCTTCCGGTTCTGAACTCCCGGGGGGAGATGCCTGTATATTTCTTGAAAATATAACTGAAATAATGGGGATCCCCAAATCCTACTTCATACGCGATATCCGAGCTTCTCAGTTGGGTGGTCAGTAATAGGTCTTTTGATTTGCTTATTCGGACCTGTGTAAGATATTCGATGAAGGTTTCTCCGGTTTCCTGAGAAAAGATGGTACTGAAATGATTTGGGCTTACATTCACGACCGATGCCACTGAATGCAGGGAAATATCTTGGTCGGCAGAATGAAGGTGTATATACTGCTTCGCTTTCTGAATCATTTCATAATATTTTCCCGCTGATTTTGATTCCCTGAAATCTATGAACGTATTGAGGATTAATTCCACCCCTTCACAGAATGTCTCTTTTGAGCTTGCAATCTCTGAAAGCTGTGTTTTCTGTAATCCCCAAGGTATCACTTCCTGAACACTACCACCCAGTTCATCAATAATCTTGGATATGGCAACCATAAGATCATACAGAAGGTAATATCCAATCAGCGTGGTCTGGAAAGGATGATCTCCTACCATGGTGATGTATTGGGCAATGATTTCATCAATGCCTGACTTCTTCACATATTTCAGCCGCTCCGATATGGGACTTCCATCCAGTTTCAAGAAATCTATTTCGGAAAAGGCGTTCAGATCATGTGATCCGACTATGAGTTTCTGACCGGTCTTAACAGAGAATTTCACAGCTTTTTCCGCTTCAGCATATGATTGGGACAAGCTTCCGATTCGTTCAACCAATGAGCCTATTCCGATTACAACCATGCATTCTGTGTTTCGTTCAACCTCATATTTAATTGCCTGGCCTAATGTATAAGCGGTTTCCTCGAGAGATTCGGATACAAACTGCTTCAATAACAATATGATGGTATCCCTGCTCTGTGAGAAACATAATACCTCTTCCTGATTGTCTATAAGGCTGTTTATATGGAGCTTGGCGGCGATTAAATCTGAATAGTTTTCTGAGGAAGTGGATAGCTTGATGATTACTACAAGGTAACCATGAGCAATGAGGTCGATGCCCATATTACCACCTTTCTCAAGTGC
>JAQVVB010000249.1 GCA_028699215.1 Sphaerochaeta sp.
CGAATGGACCGTTTCGCTTGAAGATGAAGAGAACCGAATCGTGGCCACGGCTTCTAGACACCGTAATGTGTTGAAATTCTTTGCCGTAGAACCTTCTCACATAGGAGAAGGCTTGCTTGCGAAAGTACTCTCTCCTCTCATCACCCAGGCGATACAAGCAGGGTTTTCCCGATTGTTTTTGTTCACCAAACCCAAATATAAAGCTCAGTTCAAGCCCTTTGGGTTCTATGTATTGGCAGAAACTGAAGATGCATTGTTGATGGAGAACTCTTCTGATGGTCTGGATACCTACCTTCGTGATCTTCGTGCACTTGCACCCCCGCAAGCGAATAGGATTGGTGTGATCGTAGCCAACTGCAATCCTTTCACCCTCGGCCATCGCTATTTGATGGAGGAAGGTTCCAAACGGTGTGATTTTCTGTATGTATTCATTCTTTCCAGTGAAGAGAGCATGTTTTCTGCTTCCAGTCGCCTTGCACTTGCACAGGAAGGAACAGCAGATCTGGAAAATGTAGTGGTTCTTTCTTCCAGCGACTACTTTGTCTCTCCTGCTACCTTTCCCACCTATTTTTTACCCAATCGAGATCAGATACAACAAGCTGGGTGTGCACTCGATCTGGTTCTGTTCTGCAATAGGATAGCTCCTGCACTGCACATCTCCATTCGCTTTGTCGGGACTGAACCCATAAGTGCCTTGACTGATTCCTACAATATGCAGATGAAGGAAATGCTTCCTAAGCATGGAATCGAAGTTGTGGAAATTCCTCGCCTGAAAGTGGGGGAGCAGGTAGTCAGTGCATCGTTGGTACGAGCGTATCTTGCACGTGGAGAGAAAGAGAAATTGAAGGAGCTGGTCCCTTCTACCACCTATTCGTTGCTGGAAAAAATGTAGCCGATACCCCAGATGGTCTTGAGGTGAACTGGATTCTTGGGGTCGGTTTCTATCTTGTTTCTCAATCGGTTGATGTAGACCATGATGGCATTGTCATCCACCACCGTATGGCCCCAAACTTGGATGTAGAGCTCTTCTTTGGTGAATACCTGTCCTGGATGATGGAGAAATAGGCCCATGATGGTCAGTTCTTTTCCCGATAGGAAGATTTCCTCTCCATCCTTATAGAAACGAAGCGATTTGAGGTCGAGGGCGAAGGGACCTGCACTGAGAATGCCCTTGGACTCTTGGTTTTCAGAAGCTCTCCTGATCAAGGCCTTGGCTTTTGCTCCCAGCACCACTGCATTGAACGGCTTGGTGATATAATCGTCGGCTCCAAGATTCAAGCCGTAGAGGGCGTCATAGTCTTCTGTCTTTCCGCTGATGATGATCACAGGAGTGTGGATTCCCCAGCTGCGCAGATGCTTGAGCACGGTAAAGCCATCCATGTCTTCCAAGGTGATGTCCAGCAGTATCAGATTGAATTCCCTGGTTTTCAAGAGAGCGAGGGCAGACTCCCCACTGGATACGGTAGTCGGTTCCATGCCATTGGAAACCATTACCTTTGATAATAATTTCCGAATTGCTTCATCGTCGTCAATGATCAATATGTTTTCAGTTCCCATGGTTTTCACCCCAGATGAGAAGTATACGTGATATACTTTCTTCCAACAACCAAAATTCTTTAGGAGATTTCCACCTTGGAGCAAACCATCAGAAAGCCCAACCATGGTTCACGCTCGAGTCTTATTGGGGGGCTGTTGGCTTTTCTTGTGCTCATATCACTGCTGTTGGGGAGTCTTTTTCACCAGTATGCAGATACGGTAATCGAGAACAACAAGGATAGGCTGATGACCATAGCCAAGAATGTCTCCGTATCGGTGGGGAGCGAGATAAGCCAGACCAAGCAGGGGCTCCATTTCTTTGTAGAGTCCTCGGACTTCGAGTCTGCTCTGGATGATTACCTTAATCAGACCAATGCCTGGCCACTCAACCGACTGGCCCTCTCCTATAGTGTCTATTACTCGCAGATTCTCGACAACATGATCATTTACACCGATTCATTTGAAAATCCTCTTTGGAAGCTCAAACAAAGCAACTACCAGTTTCTCAGCAGTGTCAGTTCAGATGCCTATGCAACCATTGAATTATGGACAAGCGGAAAAGATGGTCAGGATGCGTATCTGTCCATAACCGTACGCAACAACCAAGGGATTTATCTCTGTGCCATGCTTGACCTTCATCTGATGTATGAAAGGATGCTTGAACCCATCAAGCTCGGAGAGCGTGGGTATGTCTATGCAACCAACAGCGAGGGGATCATCATCATGATCGGCGACAGAACCCAGATTGGTAAACATGTCGTCAATGGACATCAGGAGAAGTATCCAAATTATCAGTTGGATACAAAAGGGATCGAGCACTTTGTGGAGAGTGAAAAATCCGGTGAAGAGGGCAGCGAGATCTTCGAATCCTACTGGTGGGAGAGTGAGAGGCCCGTACAGGCCAAGATTTTGGGAGCTTACACCCCGGTGCAGGTCGATGATGGATTTCTCGTCATCTCCGCCATTCAGGACTACAATGAGGTGACCAATCTGGTCACGCAAAATCTTACAAAGATTCTCACGGTGAGCCTGATCATTTTCCTCACGATCGCCGTTTTGGTCTTCATCCTGTATGAGGCGAAACAGCGGCAGAAGGAAGTTGAAAAGGAAAACCGGTATTTGAAAGAACTGAACCAGACCTTGCAGACCTTACAAGACAATGAACGGGTGATTTTCCATCAGCAAAGGCTCCAGATCATCGGTACCATGACCAGTGGCATCGCGCATGAGTTGAACAATCTCTTGACCCCCATCATGGGGTATTCTGCCATGTTGCTCGACCAAATGAAGGAGAACAACCCTGCAAGGGATGATGTTCTGGAAATTCTGTTGGCTTCGCAGAAAGCGAAGGACATCATCCAGCAGATTTCAGCCTTGGGAAAACGAAACGTAGAGACGGTGTATAGATTCGAGAATGTCAGCCAGTTGCTTGATCGTTCGATGAAGATGATATCCAACCTTATTCCCGCAAACATTCATTTTGATGCCCAGATCACCGATAGGAACTATGGCATTTTCTGTAATGACACCCAGATTCATCAAGTTCTGATCAATCTGGTGTTCAATGCAATTTCTGCCATTGGTTCCAAGCCGAACGGGCAGATTTCGTTGACCTACAGTCCTATCAAAGCTGATGGTCTGGCCATGGTGTGCATCATCATTACCGATAATGGTTGTGGGATGAGCGAGCAGGTATCCTCTCAGATCTTCGATCCTTTCTATACCACCAAAGCAAATTCCGGTGGTACCGGTCTCGGCCTTTCTGTTGCTCAGAACATCATCAGTTCCCACAAGGGTTCGATCACTGTGCATTCTGTAGAAGGAGAGGGTTCTTCTTTTTTTGTGAAGATTCCTTTGGCGATACAGCAGAAGGAATCCCAAACTGAAACGCTTTCCCAACAGATGCATGAGCTCAAACAACCTCTGCACATCCTTTTGGTCGACGACAGCATGACGGTGCTCAAGGTCCTGCTCAAAGGTCTGCGTAAACAGGGGATGCATGTGGAAGCCACCACACAACCCAAGGAGGCCTTGGAGCTCCTTCGTTCCCAACGGTTCGATCTGCTTATCACCGACGATACGATGCATGCCATCAGTGGCATCGCCTTGGCTTTGAAAGCCAGGCAGCTGGCTCCTGCCATTCCAACCATCATTCTCACAGCCCTCTTGCGTAAAGAGGTGGTAGAGGCAAAACAATCAGGTCTCATAGCCTCCTATCTCATCAAGCCGATTACGTTTGATGAGTTGTTCAAAGAGATTGCAATCCTGAATATCAAATCTGAATGAAAATTAAGAATTTCGTTAATATGGTCGTAAGGATTGCAAGACTACACTTACGTATGAGGGTGTTCCATTGGTTCGCCTGGAAATGTACAACTGGAGGTTGACATGAAAAAAATTATTTCGTTGTTGTTGTTGGTGATGATGCTCACCCCGATGGTATTCGCCAACGGACAAGGTGAAGGATCTTCTGCAGAAAAGAGTGCGGCGTATCCGACTTCCAATTTGGATTTTGTTGCTCCTGCTGGAGCTGGTGGCGGTTGGGACCTTACCATCAGATCCGTCGCAAAGGTTCTTGGTGACACCAAGTTGGTGACTGTTCCCATGCCGGTGAGAAATGCTCCTGGAGCAGGTGGGGCTGTTCATTTGGGAACCTTGCAGACCAAGAAGGGAAATGACAAGATCA
>JAQVVB010000250.1 GCA_028699215.1 Sphaerochaeta sp.
TATCTGTATATTTTTGAAGTAATCCCAAATAATCAAGATAGGGATCACAAAGTACCTTTTTGCATAAATCTAGAAGGTCAGTATGCCAATAGCCCCATACAATGCGCGGTTTACTTGCAGCTTCCTCCAATCTTTGCATCAGAAAATCAACAATCTCTTTTTCAGGTCTTTTACCTTCAGTAATTACAAGCAGGATTTCATTCATGCGTAAAGGCTCCGGCACGGAACATCCGTTCAATATTATGAGCCTCACGAATATCCTTCTCTGTCAGATTTTTAAAGCTATCAACAATCCCATTTTGCAACAGGAAATAACAATCCGGGCGTAAAATATCATTACTGATCAGACTTGGATTATGACTTGTAAGAATGACTTGACAATCCGCGGCCATCACAAACTCTTGCACAAGAGATTTAGCAACTCCAATGTGGTAAAAAGCATCAAACTCATCGATGCATATCAGTGACGGCACACGCTTTTCCTTAAGCTTCTCTATCCAATAATAGAACAGCAACAAGGCATTTTCTCCATTGGATTGATTTTCTAAAAAGGGAAGATATTGCCCATCCCCAAAGTCATAATAAGGGACCATCTTTCCCTCGGGATCTTTTTTTGCCACTACGACTTTATCAAGATCTAGACGTTTGAGAAAAGTGTTATAACCATCAAGATGATCATGTGTAATCAGATCTTCCATGATCTTTGTTATTCCAGTTTGATAGCCCATGTATTTCCTATTTTGTAAACACCAGAACAATAGCATGCGATCTACAAAATCAATAAACTCAAGAAAGACCTTGCCCAAAGGGTCCGCGGCAGCAAACTGAGCATTTGCCTTAACATATTTTACAGCTGAGAGTTTTGGGTTGGTCAACTGTTTCTCAAGAGATTCTGTACCAGGGAGAGCAAGTTCTAAAAAACCTTTCTCTCGATCGAAAGTTAATACAGAAACATCATCGATAAGAACCTCTTCATGAAGTACTGTATCCAACGCACTTTTTGAGTATCGATAGGAGAGAGTACTGGAAGAAAACGAGAAATCATATGAAAACTGTGCTGGTTCGTTTTGATGTTTTACATGTTGATAGGATGGATACATCTCAAAAGGAACAAAATTATCAGTCAAGGTAGCAACAATATCGAAAAGTGCTAGAGCAAGATTAGACTTCCCACTTGCATTATACCCGTAGATGATTGCAGTATTCACTATCTTATTTTTACTACATGCCTCATTGAAATCGTATCGTCCAGAGTGCAAATCCAAGGTAAGGGTAGTCTCAAAATTTCTAAAATTGGAAACTGAAAACTTCTGCAACATTACATTTCCCTCTTTAAAAAAAGTATAAAGAGGCATGATTTAAAAATCAACAGTAAAAGTGTAAAAATTTTACGGTTTTATAATTTTTAACAATAAAAGGAATTAAAAATTTTTCAACTTGAATGACTGAATTATCACAATCCCATATAAATCAATACAGCTAGAGAGCACACTCCAACAACGTATCCAGTCCCATCTCTTATCTGTACTCAGTAAAATCGGACTCACCTTCTCGTCAAACCATCTAAAAACAGGGTAACGGCAAGCAAGTCTGCACACCCACCACTGTTGATGCGCCTCTGGGCATAGGAAACATCCAGTTCAGCCAGTTCCTGAACCACCTCGTTATTAAACGCACCTTTGAAGTGAAGCAACTCTTTTGCAGTGAACTGCACCTCCCCTCGTATCCCTTTGGTCTGATGATTGACAAAGAGCTGCTGACCATGAGAAAACTCCTTCAAACTCTGTTCCATACGTGTCTCCACAATGACCGCCAGCATCAAAGGACTTGTTGGGAAGTCTGTCTTGGTTATGAAATACCTGAACATTCCGATGATCAAAACCAAGGAAAAGAGGAAATCAATATCATGATAGAGGAACTAGACGGAACAGCTCATTTCGGAGCGTGCAAATGGACCAACGAGCATATAGATTCAGCAGTCCTAGATACCTTGATGAAACGTTCGTATCTAGCAGAACCAAATAATGCCCATGAATACTGGCTCTACGCAAAATCAGGGTTCTGTATAGCATTGCTGGATAAATCAAAACAAGACAAGACCATCCATCTTATAGGCTTGGAAGATCTGTTCTTACCAATTCCCTCGTTTCTCCCCTTATAGGAAGAGTGAACCATCAAGACCTTGCTGTCCCGTTTCCTTCTATAGGCAACTTGCATCATGTAATAAAACCCTAAATCCAGACAACAAGTGTTTTACTTGTGGTAAAGACCTCTTTGATTTGTATCCATTATATTGACAAATATTGTATAAAAACATAATTATGTATCCATATAGCATATTTTATGATAATATCATGGTATGCAAAAGGAGAAACGCCATGGTCGACATGAATGAAGTCATAGCTTCAAATATAAGCAAACAGCTTAGCAAACTAGGAAAAAAACAATCTGACCTAGCAAAAGACCTCCATCTCCAACGACAAACCGTACACAAGATGCTTAACGGAGCCAGAATGATTACTGCGTCAGAACTGAAAGCCATTTCTGATTTCTGTAACACCACAATGGATGAACTCGTCAAAATTCCGGATACTTATCAGATATCAAAGGTCGCAATTGCTTTTATGGGAAAAGTCTCATCCGAAGCAGCAAAACAAGGAATCGAAACAGCTGAACAACTGATTGATCTATATCTTTTTCATTCCCGTTATCAAAGTGAATCAGGGAAAGAATACTATCGAGAGAAGTGGTCGGATGAATAAAATCTTAGAACACAGCTTAGTGAATTGCAATCCAGAGCGGTTTAAAACAATCAAGGAAGAAGCTCTTTCTTTTTGCAATGAATTCGTCGGGCATACTATTATGCGAGATGATATTTTTTCCTTGATTTCTCTTTTCGCGAAAAAAAGAAACTTTCCCTTCAAGCTTCTTCGTTTCCCAATAGATGACACAGAATTATGCGCGTTCACATGCGTAAAAAAAGGGACGGTTTTCGTTACGATTAACACTGCGATTCCTTTGGGAAAACAAGTATTTGCAGCTGCTCATGAGCTATATCATATCATTCGATTCATAAAAACCAATGATTTGGAGTTCATCGAGAATGGTTCACTGCTTACATCTTCACAAATGGAAAACGGGGATCTTTTAGAAGAAGATAAGGAAGCGAATGCTTTTTCCGCCTTGATTCTTGCCCCAAAGACAAGTATCAAAGAACAAGCGCAGATATATAACGTTAGTTTTAGCAACCTTACCTTCAAAGAAATTATCCTTTTCATGGACCTCTTTGCCCTGCCCTACAAAGCCATGGTCATGCGATGCTTCGAGTGTGGCTTCATAGATAAAGGGAAAACAGAAGAACTTCTCAATTCTGAAACCAATGATTCTATCATTCATTTCTGTGAATCCAATGGCCTCGAGACTCGTTGGCTCAAAACAACCCCCTGTATCAACAACATAGAATCAATTCGCGCAATGATTGAAAAAAACAAACAGGATGAAGTAATCAGTGAAATAAGAGCAGACGAAGATCTAATATACATAGAAGCAATCGTATCAAACCTTCCAAGATCATGAGAAGCAAAAGGATTAGTGTGGTGACTTTAAAAAACATGGCTATCCTCGATACTGATTTTATTTCCAAGTTGCATGAAACCACCAATCGAGAAAACCAAACCCTCATAGACAAAATACTGGAATTGCCATATTTCTTTTGTTGTCATCAGCAAACAGTAGTGGAATTACAAAAACACCTTCCATGGGCAAAAAGCTGGTTCAAAGAGAAAACCAGACCTTCAATAATTCACCTTTACTCTGACCTTGAACTAATTATAACACTGGCTGAAAAGGTTTTTTCCGGTAATACAGCAAGTGCTTTTTTACTTTACCGTCAATTTCTTCATGAAAGTTGCTCTCTCTTTTCTCGCCGATTCTATGAAATTCACTATCAAGAGTTGGAAACACTTACGCAAAAATCGTCAATTGAGCAAATAAGCTCTGCTATTAAAAATGGAGACTCAAGTGTCAAGAGAGGAGAAAACCTTGGAGAGATCAAATCTTGTACCATGTGCCTGGCTCAATGAATTTCCAATCTTCCAGTTCTTTTCTGATGATTTCGGAGCAAGACGATCTATTATTCAAGATCCAAACAACCCTTCCAACATATATTGCATTAGTGCACTAGGGGCTTTTTATGTACT
>JAQVVB010000251.1 GCA_028699215.1 Sphaerochaeta sp.
CTTTTTCTTTCGACTGAACTTCAACTTCCGTACCGATACTGGCAGAAAGCAACGAAGGCAGAGCTTTGATCAAAGGGAGGTAGGACCGAGCCTGTCTCTCTGTACCCGGTATTACCAAGAGAACCATGTATGCAATGGCACCGAGCACAAGAAATGGTGCAAGAAGCAGATAGACAAGGCCCAAGGGCAGACAGAACTTAAAAGACTTGTTTTCATCATGTATTTTCACACGAAGCAGCATGGGTAACATTATTCCATCTCCTCAATTGCCTGTGCGACAGTAATGTCTCCTTGTTCCAGGCGGTCCAAAACATCAGAGATCGGATTGGAAACCTGAATCGAGACATCAACTACATCAAGACATCTTGCTATGTTGTTAAGGCGATTCTTCACAGTTGGATAACTGATGTTGAAAATCGACTCCATCTGCTTGATCGACCCATGGGTCTTAATGAACGCGGCGATGAAGATCTGGTCGTCCATGCTGAGCTCCGCAAAGGGTGGTAATTCGAACTTCCCTTCAATGGTGATATCGTCTCCAGGTATCTGCACCTGCGTTATATAGAATTTCTTTCCACCGGTCATTGAGAGTAGTTTTTGCCAACTATGTTCCATATGCTTTCCCTCGTTATGACAACCATACATACGATTAATAAGATTGTCAATTATAAATATTGATTTTATTAATATTTTTACTAGTTTTTATTAACTTTATTAATTTCTATATAAATATTCTAAAATAGTAGAGAAGAAACACATATCATGTAGAAAGCGCAAACTATGAATTAGACAGATCAAGACCTCAACGTCAACAGTAAACAGGTTATGAGACAAGAGCACTCCTACACGAAAACCAGTATCCATTTCGGCTTTTATCATTTCAACTCAAACCAAGCCTTGAACACCTTATTCTCGTTGCTTGTGAAAAATGAGGAAATTTATTTAGGTATCTATGGGTAAATTCTATAAAATTTGCTTGCGCATTTATACTATATATAGTATCACTATGAATGAATCAGGAGGGTTGTGTGCCATCAAAACTTATAAAGCTTATACAAAAAATGAAATCACAACCCGTAAATATAAGCTTCGAGGAATTGAGCTATGTCTTACTGCATGTTGGATGTGAACGAAACGAGGGAAAAGGGAGCCACTATCTTTTTTATCATCCAACCACAAAAGTAAGACTCACAGTCCCGAAGAAAAAACCAGTGAAAACTTGTTATATAAGACAAGCATATTACCTCTTTAATTTGGAGGAAAAGTTAAGTGAAAAAGATTGAAGACTATTTGAAATTACCCTACACGCTTGAGTTGACAAAAGAAGAAGATGGATCATATTTTATTTCTGTCAAAGAACTTGATGGATGTTTTTCTGTTGGAGATACTGCTGTAGAAGCTCTCGAAATGATTGAGGATGCAAAAAAGACCTGGATATCGTTTAGTCTTGAAAAAGGACTCCCTATACCAGAACCGGAAAGCATGGATAGTAAATCGTATAGCGGAAGATTTGTCGTAAGAGTTACTCCTTCATTACACCGGATGTTATCTCTTCAGGCTAAATCAAACGGGGTAAGCTTAAACCATCATGTTACCGAAATTCTTTCTGGAAAATGTTCTATCATAGAAACACTGAACAAAATCATCGGTTCCTTCGCAGCATCAAGGGAAAGACAATTCACAAAATCTTTAACTTCTGGCGCAGGAAGATTAGAACATCAAAATGAATCTCAGAAAGTCGCTTGGAAATCGCAAGCAAATGTGATGGATTTTCCAAATCGTAAAAGGATGTAATCATGATATTAGAAGATTTACTGCCGATGATGAATATAGACAAGTTAACCATCCCGGTATGTTGTTATCACTTTGACCAAGACAGACTTAAGGATGGAGGATCTTTATACTATCATTTTATCATTGATGAAAAAAAAGCAACTTTCACTCATTCAAACAAAGAAATACATGTAAGAATACCTTATCTCTTTACTGCGTCTGCTAAAGATAAAGATGACATGTCTACAAAAGAAAACGAAGAAAACTTTTTCAGTCTGGAAGTCGAATATCATCTGTCAATCACATTAGAAAATGAAGTCAAAATAGAAGATGATCTCAAGAAAGATTTTTTACATGGTGTTGCTCCAAGAATCCTTCATCCCTATTTCAGACAATCTGTAGCAGAAGCTTTACAAAAAGCGGGATTACCCCAACTGAACCTTCCTCTATTTGAGAATGTCTTCGAGCCAAAGAAACCTGAGAAAAGGAAATAGAAAGTTGGATTGCACTCCTCTGTATAGAGGCTGATCATCAGAGGGTTTTTAAAGAATTGTTTTTCTTTAAACAAGCATCACATCCTAGTTCTAACGGCAAATCCTTGCATAATTGCTGTTAGAACTATTAAGTGCGATGCCAACCAAATCTTTCGAAGTTGCATACAGAGCCTCAACAGGCTTTATCTTCACCCGATAGTATCAACTAAAACATCTTCTTCTCAGTTTAGCTATTTTCAGTAAAAAACCCAAGTTTACCTGACAAGGTTTTTAAGTTCCTGCACAATCTGATCAAGTACCTTTTGATTCTTGTCCAACTGCTCTTCTTGTGCACCAATCAAGGAAAGTTCCATGGAAGAACCAAGGGTAGCTACACCCATGATGGAATCATTGTTGGGAACCAGAGGAGGCACGAAACAGAAATGAGAGATTCTAAAGGCTTGACAGTGGTTCTCAATGGGAAGGATCATCAGATTTGAAAGTCCGATCTGGCTGGGCTTGCCTTGGTATCCAAACATCCTTTGCATTCTCTTGGCAATGGGATGGTCGTATCCATCATAGGCAGCAAAATACGCTGCATCGATGAGGGTGGGATCAATGCCTTGGAGAAAATGCAATAAAAAGTATTTGGAGGAGTCGTTCTTCGTCTTTTTCTGAATGAGCCTTTGCACAGCTAGTGCATTCTCAGCAAAGTCCTTCTGCTCATTGTACTGGTACTGAACAGAGATTCCCGAGGCATAGTTGCCCATTCCCTGGTATCCTTCAGGCCGGACACTGACTGCCAGACCCAGCTTTGCTCTTTCAGCTTTCACCTTGAACAAGGCAGTGGCTATGATGCTGTTGAGCGTAAGCTTCTCTTTTTTTGCAAACTGGAGCAACTGCGTAAGGGTTTCACCTGGCAATTGTTGGTGAGTGACCTGTATTTTTCGGTTTGTCCAATACGACTGAACCATCCGATGGTAATCGGAAAACAAGAACACCTTGCCAGTTTTCCTCCACGAACGGTTCTGTCTTTTCAGTATAAAACGCATCAATGAATTCAGATTGCCGGCATCGCCTATGGAAGAAGGGGAAAGAAGGGAAAGGGGCTTGTACACCAAGGGATTCCCTGCAAGGGCTTGCAGGACATCCTGTACAAAAAATGCCAGGGAAAGGCCATCACCCACCAAATGATGGGCGACAAGCACGAGCTGTATCTCTGGTTCCATCTGCGTGACGAAGCAATCCAACAACGGACCTTCTTCCAAATTACACACAAGGCTTTCCTGCTGGGCAACCAAGGTCTCCCACATCTCTGTGGACACACTCAAGGTATAGAGCGGCTTTCCGCTTGGACGATAGTACGCGTTGCCGTCAGGATCAAGGCCAATGGAGCAACACAATATCTCATTGGCAGAGACAGCTTGCTCGATGGCAGCCTTCAGCATCGCAAGGCTTATCTCTCCCTCGATGTTCACCACCACGGCGACCTTGATGCTGGGACTGAAGAGATGCGTTCGTTCCGTCAATATAGTTGCGTTCATGAAATTCAATGCTCCTTTCTTGTCTGCAAGGCTCTCCATTCATCTTCAAGAATGCTCATTTCCACCAGATTCCAGTAGGAGTCTCCCATCTTTCTTGCATCCCTCAATATCCCATCAATCGAGAACCCGACATGTTTGTAGGCTGACAAGGCCGGGGTGTTGAAATCAAACACCCCGAGGGTGACCCGATGCAGATGCAATGTTTCAAAGCAAATGGCAAGAACAGCCTCGATAAGAGCCTTCCCTACTCCTTTCCCCCTGTACTCGCATTCTCCGACAATGACCTTGGTGACTCTTGCCGACCTGTTTTCCAAATCGATGCTGCCGATGGAGACATGGCCGATTCCTTGATGCGTGGATGAAAGAACAACCCGATAATTCAGTTTGTCCGA
>JAQVVB010000252.1 GCA_028699215.1 Sphaerochaeta sp.
CTGATCGGCTTTCTCCAAAAAATTCATACACCTGAGCAACGTGGTCTTCCCTGACCCCGAAGGTCCGAGGATGACTACCACATCACCCTTGTTGACCTCAAGATCGACTCCTTTGAGAACTTCCTTTTTCTGGAAGGCTTTATGCACATCATTCACGCGTACCATGATTATCTCCTTTCGGGGCTTTCAACGCCCGGTTCATCGATAGACACCCAGTTTTTTTTCCAGCCAGCCAAACAACAACTGGATGGACGCACATAGGATCAAGTAAATCAGAAAGATATCGAGATATGCCTCGATATAGTTGTAGCCGTATGCAGCCTCGATCTTTGCAATCGCGGTGATATCTTTGACGGTCATAAGAAATGCCAAGGACGATCCCTTTATTAGGTTGATCGTTGCATTGCAGATGTTCGGCATGGCAACCACCAATGCCTGAGGAACCAGAATCCGTTTGAATGCATGAAAGGTGGATAATCCGGCGGAATGGGCGGCTTCCAATTGTCCTGTGTTGACAGTCTGCAGCGCCGACCTGAAAACCTCGGCAAGGATTGCTGCAGTATTCAGTGAAAAAACCACATAGGCATACATGATGGGGTCCAGGTCGAAAATATTGACGGAGGAGCCGGCACTCTTGAGGATTTGGTTGAGGACACTCGGCAACAAGCTATAGATGATCAAAACCTGCAGTACCATGGGAGTGCCACGGACGAAGGACACATACAGGGTACTGAATGCCCCGCTGATTTTCCTATTATAAATCTTGGTGAGAGCGAGGAAGAATCCCATGGGTAAGGCGATCGCCAAGGCCACCATGGTTATCTTGAGCGTTACGGGGACACCAAAGAGGGCAAGCATGAATGTATGTTTCATGAATTCCAAATTCAAGCCCATGCCTTCCTCCCCTGTGAAAGCCTTTTTTCAAGAAAGAAAAAGCTCTTTTCAAGTGCGATGGTCAACAACCAGTAGATCAAGGCCAAAGCCAGATAGGTCTCCAATGCGTATGCCCCATAATTTCTGGATATGATGAGAGTTCCTTGTCCCATGACATCAACCAACCCTACGGTAAAAGCCAAGGCTCCTTCCTTCATCAGTATGATGAAGGAGTTGCCCAGATTCGGAAGTGCCACCACAACCGCCTGGGGGAATACAATCCTTTGAAACGCTTGGAAGGGGCTCAACCCGATGCTTACTGCAGATTCATACTGGCCTTTCTCAACAGCGAGAAAGGCAGAACGCATGATTTCTGAGAATGTTGCAGCGAAAAGCAGGGAGAACGTGACGACAACAAAAATTCCCCGATGCCAGGAATTAATATTTATGCCAAAAATCTCGAGCAATGCTTTCGGCAAGCCGTAGAAGACGATGAACAACAGGACTATGGAAGGGGTGCATCGTAGGGCCCATGTATATCCATGGGCCAAAGTTTTGGAAAACACATTCCCCTGTAGTTTTGCTTTAGCAAGGAGAAAACCTACGATGAGACCGAAGAAAATCGTCCCTCCCATGACCCAAAAGGTGACTTTCAGATAGGGAAGCAATCGCGGGATGACAGTGAAAAGAAAGGTCGGGCTGAAGGGTCGGTTCATGATGGGAATCCTCCAAAGGCTGCAAGTTATTCCTGGATATAGCGGAAGATGTCTTCTCCGAAATATTGTTCAGAGAGCCTGGCAATGGTGCCATCCTGTTGAAGTTGTTCAATCGCCTGGTCGTAGGCTTCCGCCAGAGCAACCTGCCCCTTGTTGAACAATGGCCATGTAGGAATTGCACGGTAGGGAACATACGCCAGCTTGGAAGCTAGATTGTGGTAGGGGGCCCCTTCCTTCAGAACATTGTTCTGGAATGAGAGAGCGATCTCAAGGAATGCATCATAACGGCCTTCCAGTACCCAGGCATAGGCATCATTGATGATGAAGGATTCCGAGGGGACCAGTTTGATTGGCTGGTTCGGATGTTCTTCATTGTACGCTTGGATTACCGCGTATTGCGCGCTTTGTGGGGCGATGGGGACGAGTTTCCCGCTATACTTGGCAAAACTGTCGATGTCCTTGATGGATTGTGAGTCGGAGTTTCGGTAGGTGAGCCCGATGATACTCGCTCCGATGTTATGCTTGGGAAAGAGGAATTTCTGCTTCCGCTCTTCCGTAACCCATGCACCTTTTGTTCCCAAGGCATATTTGCCTGTCTCTATTCCAATAAGCAGATCATCATCAGAGGTTCCGATGAAGGTGAATGAGTATTGGGGAAGCAACGAATCAACCGCCCTGAGAACTGCAATCTCGAATCCATCCGATTGTCCTTTCTCGTCAATGTATCCATAGGGAATATATGTCTGTGTGTGGGCTGCCAATACTTGCTTTACCTGCTGCTTGGGAATCTGCTGTGTGGATGAGTCTTCTCTTGCGCCTTGGGCTAACAAGAATCCTGAGGTGAACAACAAAACAAATACAACGAACAATTTCTGAATTTTCTGCATACGTTACTCCTACTATGATTGAGAAATTCTGTAAGATACTGTCCAAACTTCGGGCAATACAGGTGTCTTGCCCGGAATTATCCAAAGAACCAAACCTAATCTTATTCTTGTATATACTTGAAGATATCTTCGCCGAAATACTGTTGTGAAAGCTTCTCGATGGTCCCATCAGTGCGCAATTGCTCGATTGCCCTGTCGTAGGCATCCGCCAATGCCTGCTCGGTCTTATTGAAAAGGGGCCAGGTAGGGATTGCCCGATAGGGTGCATAGCTCAGCTTATCAGCGAGATGTTTATAGGGAGCTCCTTCTTTCAAAACGTTGTTCTGGAAGGATAGGGCAATATTGAAATAGGCGTCGTAGCGACCCTCCAGAACCCAATTATACGCATCGCTTACCGTGAAGGATTCGGAAGGTACCAGCTTTATCGGAAATTCCGGATGTGCCGCATTGTATTGCTCGACAATCGCATATTGTGCGTTTTGGGGGGCGATGGGTACCAGCTTCCCACTGAATTTGGCAAAGGAATCCACATCCCTGATCACTTCTGCATCGGATGTCCGATATGTTATTCCGATTACACTGGCTCCGATGTAATGCTTCGGGAATATGAATTTCTGTTTCCGCTCTTCTGTTATCCAAGCCCCTTTGGTGCCCAGTTGATATTTGCCGGTCTCAATACCGATCAGCAGGTCGTCGTCGGAAGTTCCCACATACGAGAAAGCAAACTCAGGCAGCAAGGCGTCTACAGCTTTCAGCACTGCAACCTCAAACCCGTCGGATTCGCCTTTTTCGTTGATGTAATCATAGGGGACATACGATTGGGTATGTGCAACCTGAACTGTGCGAACTGTATCTTCCCGATCTGCGGCTGTTTCTTTTTTCGAGCACCCAAGGCTAAGTGATATGAGGAGCCCTGCGATTGCCAACAATACCAATAGTTTTCTTGTGTTTATCATTTTCTATTCTCCTATGTATGTTTTTACTGCGTCCCGAACCCAGTTCAGGTGTTCCAGATCGGTATGGGGGGGGATGGTGCAATCAGCCCCGAGGATGACCCCTTCATGACCAATACCCTCAAGGATTGCATGGGTATATTTCTGGATTTCTTGTTTCGTTCCGCTAAAAAGGATTCCATCCTCGGTATTGGGAAATCCCCCGATGACAGTCTTCCCTGGAAATAGTCTCTTGCCCTCCTTGAGACTTACCTGTTCTACGGTAACCGCCCAATTCACCGCCGTTGCAGGATAGTCACGGTAGGAAGCAAGATTGTTCCTGCTGTTCTGATAGCCGCAGATATGCAGGACGTTGTACCGGGAAGCTTCATTTGCCTTTTCCAAAACAAATGTTTCAGCCGGTTCAATAATTTCCTTATACAATTGTTCATTGATGTTCTGATCTTGCACTGCTTGTACGCTGAGATAGATGCCGTCAGCCTTTCCTTGGACAACGACAGCTTGGGCTAACACTGCCAAATCGGCAGCGATTACAGAAAGGGCATGTGCAACAGCCTTCTTATCTTCAAGAATGAAGGAAGCCAAGGATTTTGTTCCGTCTCCAAATAAATCCTCCAAGAAAAACCGCAAGGTCGTCGCAGGACCAAAGATGTTGTAAAGCGTGAATGATTCGTTGCCAAAGGCGGATGTAAGCCTCCTTACAAGATCAATTTGTCTGGTAATCCATGGAT
>JAQVVB010000253.1 GCA_028699215.1 Sphaerochaeta sp.
GCCATCTGGTTCTGGATGGGCTTACTACCATAAGAAAATTGCACGTCGTCAGGCAGCTGCCAAATCAAGAATGAGTGTAGCTCTGGTTGCCCGTATGGAAGAGGGGCGATTCTCTTCCTGCAATATTGCTTGTGGAGCGGTTACTTCCGTTCCGTACCTTATTTCTTCAGCAAATGATCTGGTGGTAGGGCAGTGCCCTTCTGAGGATTTGGGTAGACAATTGGGTGTCTTAGCAGCTAAAGAAATCTCAGAAAATGCCCCAATGAGACAATCATATGCATATAAACTTCCTGTTTTACAGGAATTGGTTAAACGAGCAATCGTTTCTTGTGGGAGCTTGTCATGAAAAGTTTGGAACAAATAACCTGTATCATCAATGGAAATCAAATCACGCTGCCAATTGCTCCTACCGAGCGTTTGGTAGATGTCCTGCGTAAACGCTTGAACCTTACAGGGACCAAAGAAGGTTGTAGCATCGGAGAGTGCGGTGCTTGCACGGTACTTCTTGATGGAATTCCTGTCAGCTCGTGTATGGTGTTAGCCTCCCAAGCCAATGGGAAAGAAATCCTCACGATTGAAGGGTTGCATGGTCAGGACGGGGAAATCCATCCTGTTCAACAAGCTTTTATTGACGCTGGAGCTGTGCAATGTGGATATTGCACTCCCGCAATGGTACTTTGTGCGTATGCATTATTAAAGAAAAATAAAGATCCCTCGGTTGAGGAAATCAAACTCGCAATCTCTGGTACTCTTTGCAGATGTACCGGGTATACCCAGATTATTGAAGCAATCGCTCTTGCAGCTGCAAGAATGAAATACTAGGAGGACTGCATGTACAGCTCTTTGAAAGGTAAGCATCTTTTGACCACTCAGGATTGGACTTTGGAAGAATTGGAACAACTGCTCGCTGTTGCTCAACGGTTGAAACAAGAACGACAATTGGGTATCTACCATGACCAGATACTTCGTGCAAAGACATTTTTCATGTTGTTCTTTGAAGAATCCACAAGAACCAGAAATGCCTTTGAAGCGGGTATCCATCAACTAGGTGGCCATGCCCATTTTCTCACACCGAAAGCGACTCAGATTGACCATGGAGAAACGGCAAAAGAGACGGTTCAGGTTCTCTCGCGGTATGGTGAAGGGTTGGGAATACGTAAAACCTATGGTCCTGGGCAAGCGTATATGCGGGAGATTGCTAAATGGTCTTCAATTCCTGTGGTGAACATGCAATGTGAAGATTACCATCCTACCCAGGTTCTTGCAGATATCATGACTATCAAAGAGAAGTACCAGAACAATTTGAAGAATCGTAAGATCGTTGTTTCCTGGACTTCAGCACCCAACTATATCCGGCCATTATCCATGGCGCAATCCTTGGTCCTTGCCATGCCTCGTTTTGGACTTGATGTGACTTTAGCCCATCCCAAGGAATTTTCACTTAAGCCCGAAATCATGGAACAAGCAAAGAAAAATGCTCAACTTGCTGGAACAAAGTTTGAAGTAGTCGATGATATGGAAGCTGCCTGCGAAGGTGCTGATATCGTTTATGCCAAGGGATGGGGACCCATCATGCATACTGAGGATGAAGCGGAAGGTATCGCGATTATTGATAAGTACCGTGAAAATGGTAGCATGAAGTGGGTGGTAGACCAGAAAAAAATGAATATCACCAAACCTGATTCCATTTACATGCATTGTATGCCGTTCGATCGGGGTGTTGAAGTAACCGACGAAGTGGTTGATGGCCCTCACTCGGTTGTCATTGATGAAGCTGAGAACAGACTCCACATCATGAAGGCAATCATGGCTTGCACTATGGCAGGAATCTAGCTATGGGAAGGATCGAAAGCGCCGATTTTGTACTGGGGCCGAAGCTTTCTGTTATCGAGAGAGGAGCCCTTGTATTAGAAGACGATACCATTCTCTATGTAGGAAGTCTTGAAGAAGCACTCAAGCGATATCCTTCTTTTACTCTGGTATCTCATCCATCGTGTGTAATCGCTCCTGGTTTTATCAATGCCCACATGCATTTGTACGGGGTGTTGGCTCATGGGCTGACACCTCCTTTGCCTATTGTTTCTTTCGAGAGTTTTCTCAATGACTATTGGTGGCCATTGATAGAAAATATTCTGGACCTTCCCATGCTTGAAGCTGCGACTGAGGTTTCAGCCTTGGAGTTGCTATCCAGTGGAGTCACTACCGTCTGTGATGTGTTGGAAGCTCCATTCCTTGGACTTTCAGGCTTGCTTTGCGAAAAACAAATCTTGGAAAGAGTAGGCATACGCTCAATACTCAGCATTGAAGCCTCAGAACGAATTTCGCCTTCCAATGGGCTTGCATGTCTTGAAGATACCGTTGCATTCCATATTCGACTTGCAAATCATCCACTGATTACCACCATGTTCTGTTTGCACACATCGTTTACCTGCTCGGCACCCTTTATTGCCGAGGTTCAAAGGCTTGCAACTCAGTGGGAAGTCGATATACAGCTGCACCTCAATGAAAGCAAGTATGAACCCTTATGGTGTGAAAGTCATAATGGTCTGCGAACTGCCCTCTGGTATGAAAAAATTGGTCTGTTGAATGAACATCTTCTTGCAGCCCAGTGTGTGCAACTCTCTTTTTCTGAGATTGCCTCACTGGCTCAGGCTTCTGTACGTACGGTGCATGTTCCATTGAGTAACTGCGAAGTTGGTGGAGGTATTGCACCTACCTCTGAATTGTTGGAGAAAAATGTGACTGTGGGACTCGGTACCGATGGATACATCAATAATTTCTTTGAAGTTATGAGAGGAGCTTTTCTGATTCATAAAGGACATAGGGAAAATGCTGAAATCATGACTACGCGAGAAGTCTGGAGTATGGCAACCGAGGGGGGAGGGAAGGCTGTCTATGGAGGGTTTTCTCGGGTGGGAATGCTGCAAGAGGGGAACCTGGCGGACTATCAGGTGATCAGTATAGAGGACATTCCCACGGAGGTAACCGCTGAGAACATCTTTGACCAGCTTATTCTTTATCGGAATCCTGAACATGTTGTAGAAGTAGTGGTTGGTGGAAACGTAGTGAAATCCGCAAATAAGCTTGTTACCGGAAACGTCAATCTTGCTCGTGCAAAAAGTAGGAGTGAGAGCCTTCGATTAACTGAGAAAGGTCGTAGGCTTATCCACTAAAAGTGAAGGAGCATTGAAAGATCCATGATATTTGGATTGAAGTACACTTCAATCAGCCCCATGCACTCATCAAAAATATTGTAGTAGACCTCTTCCCAGGAAAGTATCGGTACATTGCTCTGCAAGCCAAAAGCGGCTGCAATTTCCTCATTCACCTCAGCCTTTGGCCAAGAAATGACATATTCACTCTTCATGGTGCAATGAGATTGGAAGAAACTATCGATGTTGTCTTCATACAAACCTTCTTCAGGATACTGAACCAGGTGTTTCTTGTTTATATGGACAACGCTGAGAATGGCGAGTTTTTCGTCAGCAGAAAAATTCTGACGGAAACGGATGAATCGTTCACCAGTAGGGTGTGCAATTCTCTTTTGAAGTGCCAGAGGTGTATCGATTTCTTCCCAAGCTGAACGGATGGAAATGACCTCATGGCCGGCTTGTTCGAGCAATAGACGGAAATTTGAGTTCAAATCATACCGCATGGAAAGCTTTGAAACTGCAGGATGCCCGAAATTACCCTTTCCATGCCAACGAGAGATAAGCCCCTCTTGGACGAGCTCGGCGATGGCCTTTCGTACCGTCTCCCTGCTCATTTTGAGCTTTTTTGTAAGAAGGGGCTCTGACTCCAAGATGTTTTCTCCTGGTTGCATTGCCTTGATTTCTTTTCTTAGATATTCCTTGGCCTGAAGGTAAAGCGGTATGTCCTTTTGCATGGAGAAAGTATACTGGTTGTACAACTTTTTCGCAACTCCAGTTGAAAAACTTGGCAGTGATGTTTCGGTCTTTTGCCTTGAGTGAAAAGCTTTGATGGCAATTGGAAAAAGTTTACTTTTTTTCTTTTAAACATTATGACGTTATGATATCATGTTGTTTATAAGAGCAACAGGTACATACAAGTTAATGTAAGGACAGTGCAATGTTTATAGGAATTGATATCGGAAGTAGCAGTGTAAAAGTCTCTTGCTTCAATGGGATTGATTT
>JAQVVB010000254.1 GCA_028699215.1 Sphaerochaeta sp.
GCTTGGGGGATTGCGTCAAGATTTGCCTTGCCGTATTTGCAGATTGAACTTTTATTCACTCCCGTTACTGGAATCGTTTGTGCTTTGAAACAGCAGCTTGCATCTACGGGGTTTCAAGCCTCAATTGCCTACGGGGGTGGCAAATATCCAGTAGCGTATGGTTGGAATCTCTCTATGCAGAAAGATGGGTTGTCCGTGCAGTTGGAGCAAAAAGATGCATATGGTGAAAGACCTGTGTATGGGGGGTGGTTCAAGGAACGCAACTGGAAGCAGTCCTGTACTATCCGTTTTGAATCGGAAGAACGCTTTTATCAGATGGTAATAACAAATTCCAGCATTTTCTCTTCCGATAGAAGGAAGGAAAGTGTGTCTGAATTGCATCTGCAAATGGCTCTTTCAGTTTGCACGTTGTCGATGTACCAGGTGTTTAATGACGGACTGGATTGGGAAAGGTACAGTGTTTCTGCTGAATTCTCCCATGCCATTATTTCTTATGGCCTGCATGCATTCAAGATCATACTCTCTGATTCGCTTGCAGTTGGAAGTGGTGTGGTCACGTGGAGAATTGCCAAACAATGGGGAAAGCGGATGGACTGCCAGATTCTCTACCAGCGCCCAATACATTGAATTTCTGGTTCAAGGAGGATTCCCTTCTCTTCAAAAACGGTTTTCTGGACTAAGCGTGTCAGATTGTGGACATCACGGGAGGTGGCTTTTCCTTTGCCATTGATGATGACATTGGCATGGCGGTGGCAGATGGAAGCTCCTCCTATGGAAGCTCCTTTGAGATTGCACTGTTCTATCAGTTCTGCTGCATTTCCTACTGCTGGATTGCAAAATACACAGCCTAGGCTTGGATTGTCATATTGGCCGGCAAGCTTTCGTTTCTTTTTCGCTTCATCTTTGCTTTTTCTTGCTTCTGAGGTTCGTGTTGTGGGAATAAGGCGGAACCCGGCTTCATAGATGATGCAGTCTTTTGTTTCTTTGAAGGGAGAATGGCGATAAGAGAATTCATCTGCATGGGTTTGCATCCGATGGAGTTTTCCATCAAAGGTCATGTAGTCGACATAGTAAAGCAAGTCACAAATCTGAACACCGTTGGCGCCGCAGTTGCCAAAGATCGCCCCTCCTACGGTTCCTGGTATGCCGCCTAGTAATTCGAGTCCGCAAAGTCCATCTTCAAGGGCGAGTTCAATGGCCCTGTCAAGGGCAAGTCCACAGCGTACGCAAAACATTTCACCTTGTACGTGACGTCTGGTGAGGTGTGTGGTGATGATGGTCAATCCTGCTACTCCGTCATCACTGATCAAGGAATTTGAACAGCCTCCTAGAAGCGTGACGGGAAGCTTGTTTTCTTCTGCATAGGACAATAATGCCCGAAGTTCTTCAAAGTCTGCAGGAAACGCAGCTAAATCAGCACTCCCTCCGGTGTGTATCGATGAGTGCTGGGCGAGGGGAAGATTGGCTTTGAGCAAATCTTCAAGGTTGATTTTTTCACCACTATTGCGTACATTGGTAGTCATGAAGATATCTTACCCCCTTTTTTAGGGGTGGGCAACCTAAAGGAGCTCTCAATGCCTGTTTCCCTCTACAACACGATGAGTCGGAGTCTGGAACTCTTGGAACCGATCAGCGATAAAGAAGTTGGGCTGTATTCATGCGGACCAACTGTTTACAACTATGCACATATCGGGAATCTCAGGACCTTCCTTTTTGAAGATCTTTTGAAACGTACCCTGCTTTCTGCAGGCTATACGGTCAAGCACGTGATGAACATCACCGATGTAGGGCATCTTACAGGAGATGGTGATGAGGGTGAGGATAAACTGGAGAAGATGGCCCACAAGACCAATAAGACGGTCTGGGAAATCGCTTCTTTTTATACTGATGCTTTTTTCAAGGATTACGATGCTCTGAACATCATTCGTCCTGAAGTTACCTGTAAGGCGACAGACCATATTCCTCAGATGATTGATTTGATCAAACGACTTGAAGAGGGCGGGCACACCTACGTCAGTGGAGGAAATGTCTACTTCAGCATTGACTCCATTCCTGACTATGGAAAACTTGCCCGTCTCGATTTGAATAACTTGCGTACTGCAGTGCGTGATGATGTCAATCAGGATTCCAACAAGAAGAACAGCAAGGATTTTGTACTCTGGTTTACCAACAGTAAGTTTGGTGAACAGGCCATGATGTGGGACTCTCCTTGGGGCCGTGGTTTTCCTGGGTGGCATATTGAGTGCTCTGCCATGAGCATGTATTATCTTGGTGAGGAGTTCGATATCCACTGTGGTGGTATTGATGCCATTCCCGTCCACCATACCAATGAGATCGCCCAAAGTGAGGCTGCAACGGGAAAGCGTTGGGTCAAGTACTGGTTGCATGGTGAGTTTTTACTTGATGATACTGGCAAGATGAGTAAAAGCAAAGGCGAGTTCCTTACACTCGGTCTTCTGAAGCAAAAAGGGTACGATCCTATGGATTATCGGTATTTTTGCCTTGGTGGACACTATCGCAGCCAATTGAAATTTTCCTTTGAGTCCTTGAATACTGCTCGTACGGCCAGAAAAAACGTTTGTGACCGCGTCATTGCCCTTAAGCGTGAGAAAGCCGTCGTTGTTGCTTTGAAAAGCGAAAAGGCTCTGCTTTACGCCCAGAGGTTCGATGAACATATTCAGAATGACCTAAACAGTCCAAGGGCGCTTGCCGATCTTTGGGGTGTTTTGAAAGATGATACGCTTGAACGTGATGAGAAGTACTCGTTGATCGTCAAGTTCGATCAGGTTTTCGGCCTTGGTCTTGCCGATCTGAACGTTGTGGAAGTTGAGACTATAGATGACCCTGAGGCTCTTTTACTGTTGCAGAAGCGTACCGATGCCAAGAAGGCAAAGGACTGGACGCTTGCTGATTCCATTCGGCAACAGTTGGATGCTATGGGGTACCTTGTCAAAGATACAGCCTCTGGGCCTTCTTTGGAAAAAAAGATGTAACTTGGTTACCAGTGAGTTGTTAACGTTATGGAAATACAAAGCAACGATGAGCGAGACTTCAAGCAAGTCTATCAGCAGGTCTTTCCGATATTGATGCGTGTGGTATATCACGTTACCAATAATCAGGATCTTGCTGAAGAGATTTGCCAGGAAGCTTTCATCAGGTTTTTTGACAAGGGAATGGAATTCGCCACACTTGATGATGCCAAATATTGGTTGATTCGTGTGTCGAAGAATCTGGCCATCAACCAAGTGAAGCGTAAGTCACGTGAAATGGGGATGGTTGAAAAGTTGAAGAAGTATCCTACTTCTCACTCCAATACCAAGGACGGAGCACAGGTCCTCATGGAGAAGGAGACACAGAAGCAGGTCCAGGATGCTATAGATCAACTTCCAGAGAAATTCCGTCTTGTCATCGTGATGAAAGAGTACACGGATATGGACTACAAGCAGATTGCTCAGGTATTGCATATTTCTGAAAGCAACGTGAAGGTGAGGGTGTATCGTGCACGGAAAATGCTCGAGTCCCTTCTGAACCAGGAGTAGACCATGTGTGTAGACGATGAATTACTGAATACCTATCTTGATGGTGAATTAGAGGAACCATGGAGAACCCAGGTTGAGGAACATATTGGATATTGCAATGCTTGCAGACAGCGGTTGGAGCAACTGAGACAGTTGCACGAAAAAGTTGCTGCTGCAATGCTGAGTGACGAGGATATCCAATTCAGGCAGGACCGTGTTCTCTCCTTCTTCGAAAAGAGTCGTTTCCCTTCTGGTAATAAAAAAATGCATATATTTCGAAAAAAAGTGCAAGTCAAACTTGTTCCTGCCTTAATTACAACAGCTGCAGCTTTTGTTGTTGTTTTTATTGGAGCATTCGTTCTTTTTGGGACCAATGCCGATCAAGGACAGGAAATTTTGCCAGGGGTTGCAACCCCTATAGATAGTGCCAATGTTCGGCAGGTTTCTGATGTACAGAGTGTCACACTCGATTCGTTCTCTTTAGAGCAAATCGTGCAACATCTTGACGCCATGGGGTATGCTGTCAAGTTGGAAGTGAAAGCTGTCACACCTCTCGAATAAAGCGTTTTTCCACTCCGATCCTCATGTCAGAAGGTTCTACACTTGGTTGTAGGACCTTCTCTTTATTAT